>JBCNVH010000077.1:0-6159 GCA_039630295.1 Aquificaceae bacterium
CTCTTCCAACATATTTCCCAAGAGCCTAAGGAGTGAGGACAGAACCATCTGATTGATAAGCTTTGACGAAGCCATAGCATAAGGCACACCCTCTACCAGTTCCCAGTCTCCCTGCCACTTCTTGTAATCTTCGTAAGTATAGTAAGGCATGTATTTAAGCTTCATCCTTACCTCCAGACCTTGCCAAGGTCCAGGTGAATCTCACAACCTTTAAGCTCAAAGCTCCAGACCACTCTTTGCTCTAAACCTTCCTGAAACATTCTCAAAGAGCTTCCAGCTTCTTGTCTCCGGAGAGAGAAGCAGGTAATATTTAACACCCTCTCTCTCATAAAGCTCAAACTTTATTTCCTCGTCCATCCTTTTTGTGCTTTCTGAGACTATTTCCACAACCATGACCGGAGGTCTCCGTATGTAGTCTTCCTCAAAACCCTCGCATATGACCGAAAGGTCTGGTCTTACCACAGTGTCCTCAGAAATGACCCAGTCTACTTCTACAGCTCCCACGCAATCACAACCTTCATTCTCAAGCATATTTCCAAGCACCCTTATAAGGTTAAACAATACAACCTGATTAACCAGCTTTGACGAAGCCATAGCATAAGCCACGCCTTCTACCAGTTCCCAGTCTCCCTGCCACTTTTTGTAGTCCTCGTAAGTGTAGTAGGGTATATACTTTAACCTCATCGGTCTATCTCTCCCACCACTGGGTCAAGGCTTGCCAGTATGGTAACCGCATCCGCCACTACCCGGTCTTTCATAAGCTTTGGATATACGCAGAGGTTATACATGGAGCCGGGTCTGATTTTGACTCTGTAAGGTTTTACACCACCTGTGGAGTATATGTAAAAACCTAACTCGCCTCTGGGATTTTCCCCGGAGGAGTAAATCTCACCCTCAGGCACTTTTAGACCTATACCGTCAAGGGGAAGTTTGAGCTTTTTCGGGTCGGGAGACTCGGCAAAGAAGGGAGCGTCTTTGGGCATTTTTTCAAGAGCATCAAGACACTGCTCCACAATCCTGAGGCTCTGCCTCATCTCCTCAAGCCTCACTAAATACCTGTCGTAGACATCTCCACTCTCGCCCACAGGCACATCAAAGTCCACCCATCCGTAGGCATCATAAGGCTCAAACTTCCTCAGGTCGTAAGGCACGCCTGAGCCACGAGCTACAGGACCGGTAAGCCCGTAGAAGTAAACATCTTCCTTGCTTATCACGCCAACACCTATGTTTCTCCTGAGCCATATACGGTTCCTGCTCAGGATTGTCTCCCACTCCTTTAGTTCTCTTGGAAACCTCTTTATAAACGCCCTTATAACCTCCACCGCCCCCTCGGGCAGGTCCATACGCACACCGCCCACCCTTGCGTAGGATATGGTGAGCCTTGCGCCGGTTATGCCTTCTATGATATCCATGAGTTTTTCTCTTTCTTTGAAGGCATACAGGAATATGGTTAAAGCCCCGAGGTCAAGAGCGTAAGCTCCAAGCCAGAGGAGATGAGAGTTAATCCGCTGGAGCTCTGCCATCATGGTGCGTATGTATTTTGCCTTTTCTGGCACGAGCTCTTCTATACCAAGAAGCCTCTCCACCGCCACCACCCATGCCTGATTGGAACAGAGGGCAGACAGGTAGTCCATTCGGTCTGTGTAGACTAAAAACTGGTTATACATCTCGTTCTCCGCCAGCTTTTCCACTCCTCTGTGTAGCTGACCCAGTATCACATCGCATTGGTAGACCCTCTCACCCTCCAGGTCAAAGAGAAACCACATAGTGCCGTGCGTGCCAGGATGAAGAGGTCCCCAATTGAGGACTATTTGAGCCTTTTTCTGAAGCCTTCTTCTCTCGGTTATCTCCAGGTCTTCAAGGGTTGGAACCTGGGTATGCATCCTGTCGTAGTTCATAAGCCCCTGAAGGTTTTCACCCCATAGGGTCTCGTTCAAAGAGGGCAGATACTCGGTGGCGTAGCCTTCGAGGGGAAAGTCCTTCCTGAGAGGCTAGTGCTGGTAGGTCTCCCACATAAAAGCACGCACCAGGTTTTCATGACCTTCGTATTGGATACCAAACATGTCGTAGCATTCTCTCTCCGCCCACTTACCCGCAAACCAGAGCTTCTCTATTGATGGCAAAATCCCATCGGTCCAGGTCTTTACCAGGACCCTTTTCCTTTCCTCCACATTGTAAAGAAGATAAAAAGCCTGAAACCTGGGTTTTCTGTCGGGAAAGTCCACTACCGAGTGGTCAAGAAAGAGCCTGTAGCCCTTCTCTTCCTTGAGTGTTTTCAGCAGGTTTATCAGCCTTGCCTTTGGCACCTGCAGGGTGGTAAGGGTTGACTTTTCTTCAATCTCCAGCCCTTCAAACCTCTGCTTCAGGTCTATTAGCTCTTCTCCTTTAACCCAGGGCATAGTCCACTCCTTTAAAGGCTTTCTTCCTCATACTGCCAGTTCAGCGCGCCCTTCCTCCAGGCGTATAGCAACCCGTAGGTGAGGATGAGGATGAAAAGGAACATTTCCACGAAACCGAAGAGACCAAGGTATCTGTATACAACAGTCCAGGGAAAGAGGAAGGCAGCTTCTATGTCAAAAAGTAGCAAAAGCAGACCCAGAAGATAATAACCCTGATGGAAAGTAGACTGGGCGGACTTGTCATAAAGGGGCACACCGCACTCGTAGGGATAATCCTGAAGAGCATCGGAGGTTTTTGGTCCCAGAAAGACGTTGACGAAGACGAAGACCAGAGCTATAGCGAGCATCACACCAAAAAAGACCAGCAAAGCCATATAATCCATGCTTCACCTCACAAAAAGGTTCTCCGCGGAGAGGCTCACGAACTTCCATAATATTATAGGCGTTGCGCCCAGCAGGACAACACCCAGAGTTATAAGTATTATGAGCAGTTTTTCACCTGCGGAGACGGAGGGGCTAAAATAACTGTTCTGTTCTTTCATAAACATCAGTGCGGTTATCCTCAGGTAGTAGCCGGTGGATATGCCTGTTGCCACTATCATAACAAGAGCAAGCCACCATAAACCTTCAAAGGAAAGAGCCATAAAGATAAGAGCCTTACCCACAAAGCCCACGGTGGGTGGGATGCCAAGAAGGGCAAGGAGGAGAACCATAAAGGAAAAGGCAAGCCAGGGCACAGAAAACCTCAAACCTGAAAACTGTTCCAGCCTGTTCTCCCAGCCGGATACCCTTTCCATGAGAGCAAGCACTATAAAACTGCCAAAGCCCATCAGGGCATAAGCAAGCAGGAAGTATATGACCGCCTTAAGACCTATGACCTCCGCCACCGCAATCCCCGCCATTATGTAACCCGAATGAGCTATGGAAGAGTAGGCAAGTAGCCTTTTCACGTCCTTCTGCACCAGAGCGGTGAGGTTTCCGTAGAGCATGGTAATTGCAGAGATAAGACCCACGGTGGTTATCCAGGCATAAGCAAAGTGCTCTTGCACATAGGGCATAAGCCTTACCACAGGAGCAAAGAAGGCGAGTTTTCCAACAGAAGCCATGTAGGCGGTTATAGGTGTGGGCGCACCCTGATAGGCATCCGGAAGCCAGAAGTGGAAGGGGACCGCACCTATTTTTATGGCAAAGCCCACAAGAAAGAGCACAAGACCCAGAACCAAAAAGTATTGGTTTTCACCCACATGGGTGAGTATGTATCTGAGGTCAAGAGAACCGGAGTAGAGATACATAAAGCCCGCCCCGTAGGAAGCAAGAGCTATAGAAAGACCACCCAGCATAAGGTATTTAAAAGCACCCTCCTTGGCGTTAAAGTCGGACCTCAGAAGGGCTGTCAGGATGTAAAAAGAAATGGACACCGCCTCAAGCGTCACATATAAAACCAGGAGGTTATAGGAAGATACCAGAAACATACCACCCGCCAGTGCAAAGTTGAGGATGTAGTAAAACTCACCGTAAAGAGAGTTCCTGTGTCTGTAGTAAGCCCGGGTAAACCCAAGAAGGAGCAGGGTGAGTAAAAGCATAAAAGCCTGCAGGAGGGTTGAAAAACTGTCTCTGTGATAAAGACCGTAGAAGGTCTCCCCCTTTGCCTTCCAATTAAAGAGCAGGAGAAGAAGGGCTATAAGGTAACCTATCAGGCTGACGCTTATAGCGAGGGTATGATTGAGCCTCCTGTAGAGAAGGTCAAGACTAAAAAGGGTAAAACCGGTAAGCAGGACTACCAGCTCAGGAAGCAGGAGCCAGAGGTCAGGAAATTCCAACCTTACAAGCTGTTCCATCTTACTTCCCCACCTTTGATATTAGATGACTGAGAAGGCTATCTATGTACGGGTCGTAAAAGACAAAAAAGAGGAAAGGCAGAAAGCCAACAAGAAACATAGGAAGAACCATAAGGAGGAAAGCAAGGAGTTTAAAGCCCCTTATATCAATAAAGTGTATCAGCCTGCTTTCCTCCTTTGTATCAAGGTATAGGGTTTTAAGAAGATAGAGAACATAAACTGCGCTGAAAAAGGCACCCACTACCACCAGAAAGGCTAAAAGTAAGGTATACTCTCTTGCGCCTACAATGGTAAGGAACTTACCCCAGAAGGAAGAACCCCCAGGAAGACCCATGGAAGAAAAGCCCGTTATAGCCACTAAAAGCGCAAAGACGGGCATAAACTTTATACTTCCCCTTAGAAACTGCATGTTGAAGCTGTGAAGCCTGTTATATATGAAACCTGCCATCATAAAGAGAGCGGAGGAGGTAAGTCCGTGGGCGAACATCTCCGTTATGCTGGCTCTAAGACCCTCTGCGTTCAGCAGGAACATGCCCGCTACAACAAAACCCATGTGGCTCACCGAAGAGTAAGCCACGAACCTTTTTACATTGCTCTGACTTATGGTAAACCAGGAGGCAAAGACTATGGTAAATATGCCCCAGAGGACCATCAGGGGCATAAGAAAGACAGAAGCCTCGGGGAATAGCCCTATGTTGAACCTCAAAAGGGCGTAAGTGCCCATCTTGAGAAGTATGGCAGCCAAAACCACAGACCCTGCAGTGGGTGCCTCACCGTGGGCGTCCGGAAGCCAGGTGTGGAAGGGGACAATGGGTGTTTTCACCGCAAAGGCAATAAGGAAAAGCAAGAACATAAAAACCTCAAACTCAAGAGAGTAGCCGTTTTTCAAAAGGTCAAAGTAGTTAAAGGAGAACTTGCCAAACTGCTTGTAGTGGACGCTGGCGAGGCTCACAATACCAAGAAGAAGGAAAAGAGAGGAAACAAAGATGTATATGAAGAACTTGTAAGCGGAGTACATTCTGAGCTTATAACCCCATATGCCTATTACGAAAAACATGGGCACAAGGGTGAGCTCATAAAAAACATAGAAGACCATGAGGTCGAGACTTGCAAAGACGCCGATGAGAAAGGTTTCTGTCAACAGAAACCATATGTAATATTCCTTAAGCCTGTGGCTTATCTGATGGTCTCTTGTGGACCAGAGTATGGCGGACAGAGAGACAAGGGTAGTGAGTATATACATAACATAGGAAAGACCGTCAAAACCAAAGTGGAGGTTAAGATTAAGCTCGGAGACCAGAGGATACTTTTCCTCAAACTGAACCTTTTGAGCTCTGGAGAAGTCAAAGAAAAGAAGAGATAGGAGAGAAAGAAGGAAAACTATACTGCTCGTCGCAGATGCAACCCACTTGGAAAGTTCCTCTTTAAGGAAAAGAAGCAGGAGACTACCCAAGATGGGTAGAACCATGCTCACCGATATAAAGGGAAAACCTTCCATCGCCTCACCTCATACGGTAAAGGATTATCCCCAGTATAAGCACCACTCCAAGGACCAGAAAGCTCACATAGTTGTTAAGAAGCCCGGTTTGAAGGTTTCTCACCTTCCTGCCGGTCCAGTAGGTGACCTTTGCCACCCCGTTGACAAAGAGGTCCACCAGCATCACATCCAGCTTCATCCAGAGAAACTTGACCACCTTAAAGTAGATAAGGTTAAACAGGTTTATAAGACCGTCTATAAAAACCCTGTCACCCAAAAGGAAGAGAACCCTTGAGAAACCCATGTAACCCCCTGCCAGCACTTTATGGTAAAGTCTTTCTGTGAAAAACTGTTCTCTGAAAGTGGTATGCAAAGGCTTCAGGCTCTCATAAGCCTTCTGAGGGTCCACAAAACCCCTCACATACACAAGATATGCAACAGCTAT
>JBCNVH010000078.1:0-4006 GCA_039630295.1 Aquificaceae bacterium
CCTTACAAAAGCCTGACCCTTGCCCGGTTTCACATGCTCGTAATCAAGAACCCTGTGGGGCATACCATTATGCTCGATGAACATATCCCTTTGAACGCTGTTTATGTCTATCTTTACGCCCATGTTAAGATTTTACCACAAATTACTTACATACAAGCTCAAGGCTTGCCCTCATACTGAGGTTTACCTCTTCCCTTTTTGGCTCCGGTGGCTCAGGGGTTCTAATTGTGACCTCCTTCTGAAACACTGGCAGGAAGACATTCCCCATCTGGTAGTTTACCCTCTGTAAGGTGCATGTCTTTCCTAGTTTTTTACCTATTTCCTTCTCCAGCTCTGTGGCGGTATCCAGAATTTTGAGCCTTAGAGTCCTTTCTGCCTCCTTCTTCCTTTCCTCAGAAACTACCCAGAAAGGTGGAGCAATTGAATACTCTATGCTCCTGCCATACTTGTCCTTAAAGGAGTCTACGGTTTCCAGTATCTTTATCTGCTCTTTTGCATCCTTTAGTTCAAAGGTGTAGTTAAGAGCTCCCTTAAAGCCCGAACATCTAAGGCTATTCGCCTCCCACCAGCAGTTTTTCTGAAGGCTGTAATAGCCACCCCTGTAGCTTACACCGAGCCTTCTTATAGCCTTGTCCACATCTCCGAGCATGTTCAGGACATCTGCCTCTCTTTGAGATGTTGAAGTAAGGCTTACTTCAAGCCTCAGACTATCAGGCTGTAGCCTTGCAGACTCTTCTACATCAAGCAGTATGTGCGTCGGATTTCTCTCCTGAGCTCTCAAGCTAAGAGAGATAAAGAACAGTATCAACCAAAAGCTAATGCCAATCATTGAAAAGCCCTCTGGAGATATTATAAATTGTAAGTCCGGAGGTATTCCAATGGTAAAAGAGAGGCTAAAAGAAAAGGCAGGATACTTACTTTCCAACCTTCTCTCTCAGGGTGGCGAGTTTGGTGAGATATTCTACGAAAGGGTGCGCCTGTGCAGGATGCACCTTGAGGACAACAAGATAGATAAGGTTCAGTGGGGTTTGGAGGAAGGCGTAGGTATAAGGCTCATAAAGGAGGGAAAGACCTATTACGGATACACCACCGAGCCCACCACAGAAAACCTTATGGAAATAGTCCGCACACTTGCAAGGGGAGAGGGACAGGGAGCGGTAAAGGTTGGACAGAAGCACATAAGAGGCTGGACAAGCCTCATCATAGACCCGGACGAGAAAGATTTGCAATACAGAGCCCACATTCTCCAGAGAGCAAACGAGACTGCGAGGAGTTATGGCGGTAGAGTGAGGCAGGTAACGGCGGTCCTTATGGACAGGTCAAGAGATATACTGGTGATAAACAGCCTTGGAGAAAGTGCGGAGGACCTGCAGAAGAGAGTGGTCTTCTTCGTGGATGTGACCGCTCAGGAAAATGGTCTGATGCAGAGGGGCTACGAATCGGTGGGTATACGAGGAGGGTTTGAGCTCTTTGAGAGGGTGAGCCCCGAGGAAGTGGCAAGGAAGGCAACGGAGAGAGCCCTGCTAATGCTTAGAGCCCGTCCTGCACCAGCGGGAACTTTTACCGTGGTTCTCTCCGGACAGGCTGGCGGAACCATGATACATGAGGCTGTGGGGCACGGTCTTGAGGCGGACCTGGTTCAGAAGGGGTTGTCAGTTTACAAAGACAAGATTGGTCAAAAGGTAGCAAGTGAGCTAATAACGGTGGTAGATGATGCAACCCTTGAAAACCACAACGGTTCCTTTGCAGTGGATGACGAAGGCACGCCAGCTCAAAAAACGGTGCTCATAGAGAAAGGCTATCTCGTAGGATACATGCACAACAGGCTAACCGCTATGAAGGAAGGCAAACAGTCCACAGGTAACGGCAGAAGGCAGAGCTACGCCCATATACCCATGGTAAGGATGACCAACACTTACATAGCATCAGGCAAAGACAAGCCGGAGGACATAATAGCGGACACAAAGAAAGGCATTCTGGTGGTAAAGATGGGTGGTGGTGAAGTGAACACGGTAACCGGTGACTTTGTCTTTGAGGTCATGGAGGGCTACATGATAGAGGGTGGGAAAATTACCCATCCCATAAGGTCAGCCACGCTTATAGGTAACGGTCCGAAAGCCCTTCAGGATGTGGATGGAGTGGGTTCGGACCTGGGATGGAGCATAGGCACCTGCGGTAAGGACGGGCAGGGTGTGCCGGTTACCGATGCACAGCCCACGCTGAGGATAAGGTCATTGGTTCTGGGTGGCACGGAGGTGAGCTAAGACAAAATCCACCGCCTCTTCCATGCTTTTGAAGCTATCCATGTCCACCCTTATCCATCCCTGTTTTCTGAACCACCTTATCTGTCTCTTTGCGTATTCTTTTGTGTTCTTTATCATTTCATAAAGGCACTTCTCAATCGCCCTCTCACCCTTTAGACAGGGAACAAACTCCTTGTAACCTATAGCCTGGGGCGATGTGAGAAAGTTTTCAAAACCCATCTCCATAAGCCTATTGAGTTCCTGTAGAAGTCCAGCCTCGAGCATCCTTCTTGCCCTTTCCTCTATCCTCTTACTCAACCTTTCCCAGCTCCAGTGCAGGTAAAATCCGAAGAACTCAAGCCTTGGCTTATCCCATCGGTGAAAGGAGGAAAAGGGCTTTCCTGTGTTTATGAAGACTTCAAGAGCCCGAACTATCCTTCTGAGGTCTTTCGGTGAAATCTTCCTGGCATAAAAGGGGTCAAGGACAGTGAGCTTTTCGTGCAGATACTCGCTTCCCCTTGTCCGAGCTATACGGTATAGTCTTTCCCTAAGCTTCCAGTCGGGAAGTGAGGCCTCTTCTATACCATAGAGAAGAGCCTGAAGGTAGAGGTAAGCACCACCGCAGACTATAGGAACCTTCCCCCTTTTCCTTATGTCCTCTATAGCTTTTAGGGACCGCTCTTCGAAGAGCTTGGCATCAAACAGCTCACCGGGTTCTACAAGGTCCAAAAGGTGGTGTTTTACCTCTTCCATACACTCTAAAGGCTTGGCTGTCCCCACGTTCATACCCCTGTAGACACACATGGAGTCCGCACTTACTATTTCTCCACCTATCCTTTTTGCCAGAAGACAGCAGAGCTCCGACTTTCCACTACCCGTCGGTCCCCCAATTACCGTCAACATGGTCAAAGAAAAGCCCTATGCCAGCCACACCATAGGCGCCGTTTTTGTAGCATAGCCTTACCCTGTCCCAGGTAATCCCCCCAAGAGCATAGACAGGAAGAGAAAGCTTCTGAGAGCTCTCTTTCAGCACCTGCAGACCGATAGGCTCCCTATCAGGGTGAGAAAGGGTCTTAAAGATAGGGCTAAGGGTTACAAAGTCCGCACCCTGCTCCTGAGCCCAAAGAGCCTGCTCAAGGCTGTGGGCGGAGTAGCCTATTATAAGTTTGGGTTCTATTTTCCTTACCACAGCAGGAGGAAGACCCTCTTCTGGTAGATGGACACCATCGGCCTCAACTGCAAGAGCAATGTCCACCCTTTCGTTAACGAGCAACATAGCCCCGTATTCTCTCGTCAATTTTCTTACCTCTCTTCCAAGCCTGTAATACTCAAGCCCGGAGGTTTCCTTTTCTCTGAGCTGAACCATTTTCAGACCCTTCTGAAGAGCCTTTTCCAGTCTTTGGACTAAGTCCGGGTATCTCTTTCTGTCAGTTATAGCGTAAAGCCTTGGCAAATCCATTCCCATGGTGCTATAATATATTACCCAAGCCGGAGTGGCGGAACTGGCAGACGCGCTGTCTTGAGGGGGCAGTGCCCGTGAGGGCGTGCGGGTTCGACTCCCGCCTCCGGCATTAAAAAGAGGTGTTTTAAATGAGCAGATATCCCTGGGATTATGAAGAGATAGAAGGAGAAGGTCAACTCAGGAGATTTGTTGCTGTGTCTGTTACTGACCTGCCTGTTAAACTTGTGTCCGAAGAGGGTGAGCTATACGCTCTATGAATAAAGGATGAAGAGAGTGGAGTGCTGTGCCCAACAATAACCCA
>JBCNVH010000079.1:0-14636 GCA_039630295.1 Aquificaceae bacterium
CCTCTCTGCTGTCTCTGGGTGGCTCTGACCTGACTATGGCTTTCGGATACTGAGGGTGTCCCTTCAGGTCAAGGATTATAGTGTAGTCGGGTGTTGGTGTGGTTAAGGTAAGTTCAAGCTGGCTTTCCTTTCGGGTAAAGCTCACCTCACCCTTCCTTACGAAGAAGTCTCTCTCAAAGTAGCTCAGTTTTCCACCCTTGAGATAGGCGTTCACCGTATAGTCTGGCTCATAAAGGTTACCCTTTATACTTGCAGAAAGGTCACCATAGAGGAAACCCTCAGGGAGGTTTATCCTAAGAGGTTCTAAGGAATTAAGAGACAGGTCAAGGTTAACCCTTCTGTATTCCTCCGGTGGAGGGTTTTTTTTCCTCGACCATTTCTGAAGGTCTAAAAGCCCGGAGGTGTAGAAACGTCCACCTATGTTCAGGCTTCTGTAATCGGAGCTTATGCTCCCCTTACCGGATAGAAGAAAACTTCCCCTCATGTCCTCTCCTCTGTAGAGCACGGGAAGCTGAGATATTTCAAAGTTAAGCCTGGCAGAACTTTCCCCACCAGTTAGCTGGGCAAGAATTAGAGCTCTTTGGTTGCCCTGAAGCTGGATACGGCCGTAAAAACCCTCTTCTTTGAGGTTAAGCTCCAGGTTTCCCTGAAGGGGCATGGCAATATACCTTGACCTCAGGACTACCTTCTGGGACTTTGCCATAAGAAGGAAGTCCTCACCTCCGTAGGAAAAGCGGTAAGAAACCTTACCCTCCGCATCCGCCAGTAACCTGCTCCTCAGAAGGGCGGAGAGCTTTCCCAGGTCCAGATAACCCTCCGAGAAAAGTTTCAAATCCTTCAGATAGCCCACCTCCACAGGACCCTCCGCCACACCGGAGAGCCTGCCCTTTAGACTGAAACTCCTGCCCCTGTAGCTTCCCCTTTCAAATTCCAGCCTTCCGAGCACCTCCTGACCGAGCATAAAAGACAAAGGCCCCACTTCTAAGCTCCCTTCCTCTCCCCTTCCGTAGAGCCTTGCACCCTCCACCCTCAGGCTCAGCAGTCCCTCCTTAAGGGTAAAACCCTCAAGAGCACCCTCCATCCTTTCTCCCTTTTTTTCAAGGTGAGCTCTAAGCGGGAAGGAAAAACTCCTGTAGGTGCCCGTTCCTGACAGCAGGAGCCTGAAGCTTCCGCCCACACCCCTTAGACTGTAAGAGGAGGTGAGGCTAAAATCCTTCAGACTTTCCTTCAGAGAACCCTGAAGGTGGTAACTACCCTCTTTAAACCGATAGTATCCTTCTCCCTTTATGTGTTCTCCAAGGTTAAAGGAGGCATACAATCTATCCTCTTCCAGCCTGCCTCCAAAATGACCCTCTCTGTAAAAAAGACCCATAAACCCTGTCTCTCCAAGATTACCCTCAAAGGAGCCAGACCATCCCCTTTCCCCTCTCTGAAGCTCAAAGCCCACGCCTACCTTTGAGGACAATCCCCTTCCTGAGAGAGAACAGGAAAGACTTCCAGTGGTAGAAAACCTTTCCTTCTTTAAGCTTAGACTTGCACTGCCCGAAAGAGAGGACACCTCCACACCTCTGTAGGAGAGGTTCATATCCTCCAGTCTAAGTCTTCCGGAGAAGCTCTCCTCCTTTAAGGAGCCTTCACCCTCCAGGGAAAAACCGTCACCCACCATCCTCAGAGTGTAGCCATCACCTTCAAGGCTAAAGGTGTAATCCGCAGAACCAAGGGGTAGGTCTCTGTAGGTTATACCTCCCAACTTTCCCGTGCCCTTGAGATAAGGAACTCCCTCCCGAAGAGCAAGAAGCCCCCTGTAAGAGAGCTGGAAGGTGGTATCCCCCCTCTTTACACTGTAGCCCAGCAGGGTCGCATCGCCAAGGAAGTTGCTTCCCGAGAAGCTCCCTCTGTAGTCAAACTGAAAAGGTTGAAGGGAGGAAAACTCAAAGCTCCCCCTTGGTATGTCCCTGTAGTGAAGCTGAAGACTGAGGTTTACCCCGCCAAGACTGTGCTGATCAAATTCCAGAAGTGGTGCATGAGCCTGAAGTTTGAGATAGCCCTCCTTTACATCAAGCCTGAGCTCACCACTTATCACACCGAGAACCTTTCTCTTTAGAGAGAGAAGCTTCTCGTCCACCAAGAAACGGGAAAAGCGACCCTGAAGAATTCCCTCCTTAAGGGAATAGTCAATCTCCAGAAGGGTGGAGGAGTTTCTGAGGCTGGCTTTTATCTGATTTTTCCTTCTCCATTCCCAGAGGTATTCACCTTCCACCTGCAAACCTCTGTAGCTTTTCCTTTCTTTAAGTTCACAGGTCTCCACTTCCTTCAAAGGAAGCTCTCAGTTTCCTGTAGCTCAGACTTCCTCTGAGACTTAAGGGCATATCCTCAAGACAGAAATGTTTACCTTCCAGTGGAAGGAACTTCCCCCAGCCTTGAAAGCTACCCTCTTTTCCCCCTACAGGAAGCCTTCAGCTGAAAATAGTAGCGCTCGCTCCTTACCTTCGCCCCTTCTACGAGAAGCTCGCCGCCGACCACGCAAACTCCACGGAAAGAGGCCTCGAAGTGGTTGAACTCTGTCCATGCATCCAGTAAGCCCCTGTCCAACCCCTGACGGAGCCTGCCAGCCCTCAGCTCCGCCCTGCGTATAAAGGGTAAGGCTCTCACTGTGAGGTATGTAGTTGATGGATATGTAAATCTTATCCACGCGGAGGTTGAGCCTCTCCGCAAATCTTGTAAGGGTTGTAAAGTCGTAGTCAAAGGGTTTGTCGGAGGGAGGTGCGGTGGAGACCTCTATAAAGCTGAGCTCCTCCGCCTGAAAACGCCAGGGTTGAAGAGAGACCCTTCTCAGAAAGAGGTGAAGGTGGGTATGTCCTGCGGGGACATAGAGTAAAAAGCTCTCAAAACCTATCCCCTCCTTCAGGCTCACCTTCAGACCCTTCAAGTCCAACTCTATCCTTTGCGCGAGCATATAGGGCTTTAGCAGGAGGAAGTAAAGGGTAAGGAGGAGAAGAAGGATGTAGCCAACCACGCGCATGGTTTGTGAGTTATTATAATTCTCATGGAAAGCCTTTTGCTTATCCTCTTTGCTTACCTTTACGGTTCTCTTCTTTTTGGAGAACATGTGGCAAGGTGGAAGGGTGTGGACATAAGGTCGGTAGGCAGTGGAAATGTGGGTGCTACGAACGTAGGCAGGGCACTGGGTAAAAAGTATGCCTTTTTGGTCTTTCTCCTGGACTTTTCAAAGGGCCTTGTTCCTATGCTTCTTGCCAGGCTTTACTTCGGGCTTGAGAGCTGGACCACTTTCTTTGTGGGGCTTGCAAGCCTTCTTGGGCACATGTATCCACTTTTTCACCACTTTAAGGGTGGTAAAGGTGTGGCTACCGCCTTTGGCACCCTGACCGCCCTCTCTCCTCTTACCGCCTTTCTTTCTATTACCCTCTGGGGTTTCCTCTTCAGGTGGAAGGGTATAGTGTCTGTTGCCTCTCTTGGTGCTTCAGCCTTTGCGGTGTTGTTCCTGCTCCTCTCCGGGTATCCCTTCAGGATGTTTCTCATGGGTCTTCTCCTGTTCCTCCTCATACTCTACAGGCACAGGGATAACATAAGGAGGCTTATGGAGGGGAGAGAGCTCACCTTCAGAGCATGATTTATGTCCTCTCTTTCAACCTCTTCCTCTTTCTCTTCAGGCTTTTTTACCTGCTTTTTTACCCACTTGACCTCACGCCGGAGGAAGCTCAATACTGGGACTGGTCAAGGCATCTGGACCTGAGCTATTACTCAAAACCGCCTCTGGTCGCTTATGTGAACTTTCTTACAAGAGAGCTCTTCGGTGCCTCCGAGCTCGGGGTGAGGATAACGCCCATGCTTCTCTCTTTCCTTCTCTCGGTGCTTACCTACCTTTTCATGAGGAGCCTTTTTGACCACCGCTCCGCCCTTATAGCTTCCACACTGCCCCAGTTCACCACAGGCTTTAATATGAACTCTCTGCTTATGACCACGGATGCCCTTCTTGTGTTCTTCTGGTCTCTGGCGGTTATGGTGCTTTTTTTTGCCTTTGAGAGGAATTCCCTATACCTCTGGCTCCTGGCTGGTTTTCTGGCGGGGCTTGCCTTCCTGAGCAAGTATCCTGCGGTTTTCCTCCTGCCCTGCGCATTGCTCTTTGCCCTTTTCTACCGGAGGAGTTTACTGAAGAGCTACAGACCTTATCTTAGCCTTCTGCCTGCCCTATTTCTGAGCCTTCCTGTCCTTTACTGGAACTACAGACAGGATTTTGTTTCCTTTAAACATGTTTCCACCCTTGCCAGCAAGTCTGCAGAGGTTTTAAACCTTCAGAGTTTCCTTGAGTTTCTCGGCGGTCAGCTCCTTCTCCTTTCAGTTTTCCCCTTCCTTCTTTTACCCTTTGCCTGGTTTAAGGGTTTAAGAGAGGCTAAGACCGGCTTTTTTGTGCTCTTTTCTCTTCCAGTCTTTCTCTTCTTTGCCCTCCTTTCTCTTTTCAAGAAGGTGGAAGCCAACTGGCCCGGCTTTGGCTACTTCACCGCCCTTCTGCTCTTGAGCCTGCAGCTCTCAAGGAGCAGGCTACTCCTGCCCACCTACCTTCTTGCCCTTTTCCTTTCCCTCCTTCTTCACTTTACGCCCCTCCTTGACCTTCTGGGTTTGGGTGGTCTGATTCCACCCAGAAGGGACCCCACAAAGATAGGTATTGGCTGGTCACAGCTTGGTCTTGTGGTAAGCCAGATGAGGAAGGGCGAGGAAAAGATAGTAACACCTCACTATCAGATAAGCGCGGAGCTCGCCTTCTATGTAAAGGGTAATCCAAGAACCTACTGCATAAACCTGGGTAGGCGGATGAACCAATATGACCTCTGGAAGAAGGACTACGAAGGGGATGTCCTTTTTGTAGACTACAGACCCATAGATTTTAGGGTGCTTTCCGCCAGCGATGGTATAATAGAAAGCAGATCTCCGTTATATGGAGAGGGCAGGAAGTTAGGAGGTTTTACCTTTACAGGCTAAAAAATTTAAGAAAGGTGGAGGAGAACATGCCTGAGAGTTATTAGACTGCTTCTAAGCTTATATCTTGCGGGTTTTTTCCTTTACCACTCTCTACCCCTTGTCTTCCTTGAGCATGTCCACTATTCTATACCTACCCCCGCCCCCCTACCCTTTCAGAGACAGTGCGCTTACGCTATTAATCCCAAAACGGTTTATAACAGCCCTCTGGGGAACCCGGGAAAACTGAGAGGAGAACTTGAAAGGAGAGGTCTTCTTCTTTATCAGGGTTCGGAGGAGTTTCTTGGCTACAGAGACATAAGCCTGAGCCTCTGGCTGGTCTACTTTCTCTTTGAGTTTGCACCCAAGAGCCTTCTTCTGAAAGAACCTGAGGACCCCTACAGCCTTCTGCATAACCCCCGCTGTCTACCCCTGGCTTCGGACATGCCTATAGTTCTTTCTCTCTGGAACCTTGACTTCCCCAACTATGGTTTTATACTGGGTAAAAGGAAAAACCTTTTCTACGGTGGGGACTGTGAATTTCCTGAAGTCTCCCAGTTCCTTCCCTTTCTTGGCTCGGGAAGGCTTCAGGTCTATGTATACTCGGACAGGGGTTTTTACTTCCCCGGTCAGAGCTTTAAGCTTCCTGCGGTGCTGTCGGTGGACCTCTTTGAAAGGAGGGTTCTGGTATTCCTCTGGAAGGACAACAGACCATACAAGGTCTTTGACAGGAGGACCATAAGAGAGAGACTTGAAGAAGCTGGAAGCTATCGCCTTCAGGCTTACACCTACAGATACAGGCTTTGGAAGTTTTACTTCGGTCTTCGCTCTCTTTTCTGCTCGCCCCCCCTTCATACCATGTAGGAGAGGTCCATCCTCTTTTGGTAACGGCGGAGAAGAAGGCTTTTGAGGTCCGCATACCTTTCAAGCTGTGGGTCCTCCTTCAGGAGCTCCATCGCATCCTCCCTCGCCATCTGGAGAAAAGCCCTGTCCTGTGCTCTTGCCAGGTTAGCCACCCAGAAACCAAAATAACCCGACTGGGACTCACCCAATAGCTCCCCCGGACCTCTCAACCTCATGTCTTCCTCCGCTATCTCAAAGCCGTCGTTGGACCTTACCAGCACCCTCAGCCTTTTCAGAGCCTCCGCATCGGTCCTTAACTCCTCAGGAACCACCAGATAACAGTAACTCTGCAGGTCTGACCTCCCCACCCTTCCCCTGAGCTGATGGAGCTGGGAAAGACCAAAGCGGTGGGCGGATTCCACAACCATAAGGGTGGCATCGGGCACATCCACACCCACCTCCACCACCGTGGTGGAGACCAGCACATCCCCCTCCTTCTTAAACCTTTCCATTACTTCTCTCTTTTCCTCCTCCTTCATCCTCCCGTGGAGCAGGAGCACCCTTCTTCCGGGCAGGAGCTCTGTCCAGCGCGCGTGTTCCTGCACTGCGGACTTGAGCTGAAGCCTCTCAGACTCCTCTATGAGGGGATATATCACATAAACCTTGTTTCCTCTGGACAGCTCCTCTTTCACTGCCTTCATCACCTTTTCAAACTCGGACTCGAAAACCAGCCTGGTTATCACCGGCTTCCTGCCCTCTGGCATCTGGTCTATAACCGAAAGGTCAAGGTCTCCGTAGAGAGAAAGGGCAAGGGTTCTGGGTATGGGTGTGGCGCTCATCACAAGACAGTGAGGGTAAAAGCCACCACCCTTTTCCAGAAGGAGCTTTCTCTGCAGGACGCCAAAGCGGTGCTGTTCGTCAATGACAACAAAGGCAAGCCTGTGGAATTCCACACCCTCCTGTATGAGGGCATGGGTGCCGAGGATGACCTGAAGATTCCCCCGCTGTGTGTGAGAAAGAAGGCTTTTCCTGAGGCTACCCTTGACCGAGCCTGTCAAAAGACCAACCTTCACTCCAAGGGGTTCAAGAAATTTCCTGAAACTCTCGTAGTGCTGTTGAGCCAGTATCTCCGTAGGCACCATCAGGGCGCTTTGATAACCTTCCCTTGCAAAGGCAAAGGCTATAGCCATCGCCACCACCGTCTTTCCGCTACCCACATCGCCCTGTAGGAGCCTGCTCATGGGTGTTGAAGCCTTTATATCCTGAAGGACCTCCCCTATTACCCTCTCCTGAGCGGGTGTAAATTGGAAGGGTAAGCTTTTTTTGAACTCTTCCACCCAGACCTCCGGATTTCTAAGGCTCACCGCAGGAAGGGTTTTCATCTGCGACCTGATGACCTGAAGGACAAGCTGGAAGAGAAAGAGGTCTTCGTAGACGAGCCTCTTCTGAAAGGGTGTGGAAAAGCTGTTGAGAGCTCCCTCCTCCAGCTCCTGGGGCTTGTGGACAAGATAAAGACTTTCCGCTATCTTTGGCAGGTTTCTCTTTTTCAGGAGGCTCTCCGGCATGTATTCTGGCATGTATTTCGCAAGTTCGGCGAGCTTTGAAAGGGTTTCTCTTAAAATCTCGTGCCTTTTTCTGGTGGAAAGGCTTTTGAGTTCACCCCCCGTTCTTATGTAGTAGAAGGGCAGTATTTTGCCAGCCTCTTCCTCCTTGAGGAACTCGGGATGGACCATGTATTTTTCTCCACGGTATTCCTTCAACTTGCCGTAGGCTATAACTTCCTGACCCTTTCTGAACCTGTAGAGAGCTCTCTGGTCCTTATACCTAAACCTGAGAAAGAGCCTGCCTGTGCCATCCTCACACTCTACCCAGGCGGGATACTTTTCCTTTGGGTCGAAGCCAGTTTGGAGAACTTTAAGCCTGAGAGCTAACTTCTGCCCGCCTTTGGCGGTCTTTACTGCGCCGAGCAGTCTTCTGTCCTCGTATCTTAGGGGGACAAACCAGAGGGCGGAGTAAAGGTCCTCTATACCGAAAGACCTCAGAACTCTCTTTTCCTTTTGCTCCAGAGACCTTAGCTCTCCCAGAGGCTTGAAGAAGGCACTCAGAGGTTTTTTCTCCACACGAGAGAAGTCCACCACTACCCTTTGAACAGGCTCTGATAGCCTTCTTTCCAGTTCCTTGAGAACTGCCTTTCTCTTTTCAATGGGCAGGCGGTCAAACTCCTTAAGGAGCTCAAGATAGGAAGGCTCAAGGGCGCCCTTTAGGAGGTTAAAGAGATACATACCTGCACCTATGCTCCTCCTGAGCTTGAGACAGTCCTTATCCAGAAGCTCAAGTATAAACCTCTTTGCCTTTTCCAGACGGTCTTCACTTTCCACCATACTTTAAAGCTTTGTCAGCTCTCTCTTGCATTCAACAGTCAGCCCCGTATGTCTTATAAACTATTATCCCTCATTGATGCTATAATTTACCTATGGTGTTGGATATAAAGGGCTATGCGGAGAAAAAGGTAGAACTTGCCAGGTCTACCCTTAGGGGCTTGGTTTCCCTGAACACCAGCTTAAAAAACAGAACCCTTCTGAGGGCGGCGGAGCTCCTTCAGGAAAGACAAAAATTTATAAAGGAAGAAAACCAGAAGGATATAGAATATGCAAAGGCTCAGGGTCTTTCTCCTGCCCTCATAGACAGGCTCCTGCTTAACGATAAAAGGATAGAGGGTATGGCAAAGGTGCTAAGGGATGTGGCAAGCCTTCCGGACCCTGTGGGTGAAATTACCCGTATGTGGACCCTGCCTAACGGTCTTCAGGTGGGCAGGATGAGAGTTCCACTGGGTCTTATATTCATCATTTACGAGGCAAGACCCAATGTTACCATAGAAGCCGCCTCTCTTTGCATGAAGTCTTCCAACGCAGTCCTTCTCAGGGGTGGTAAGGAAGCCATAAACTCCAACAGAGCTCTGGTAGAAATCCTCCATCAGGCTTGCAGAGAAACAGGCTTTCCGGAGGAGGCGGTGCAGTTCATAGACCGTCCGGAGAGGGAGATAGTCTGGGAAGTTCTCAAGATGGAAGGCAGTGTGGATGTGGCAATTCCAAGGGGTGGGGAGAGCCTTATAAGGGCTGTGGCGGAGAACTCAAGGGTGCCGGTTATAAAGCATTACAAGGGTGTGTGTAACATATACGTGGACCAGGAGGCTGACCTTACAAAAGCTTACCACATCGTATACAACGCAAAGGTGCAGAGACCTTCCGTCTGTAATGCGGTGGAAAACCTGATAATACACAGAAGTCTCCTGCATAATTTCTGGCCAAAGATGGCGGACATACTGGGTAAGGCAGGAGTGGAGCTTAGATGCGACCCTGACAGCCTGGAGGTTATAAGGTCAAGACCTGAGCTCTCTCATGTGAAGGTGGTGCCTGCCACAGAGGAGGACTACTACGAGGAGTTTCTGGAGCTTATCCTTGCGGTAAAGACAGTGGATAGTCTTGAAGAAGCTATGGAGTTTATCGAGAAATACGGCTCCAGGCATTCGGATGCTATAATAACGGAGAACTACACAAAGGCAATGAAGTTCATAAGGGAAGTAGACTCGGCTGCGGTTTATGTGAACGCCTCCACCCGTTTTACCGACGGCAACGAGTTTGGGCTTGGTGCGGAGATGGGCATATCCACCGATAAGATACATGCGAGGGGTCCAATGGCTCTTGAGGAACTTACCATCCAGAAGTTTGTGGTCTTTGGCAATGGTCATCTCAGAGACGGCGTGGGAGTCCCGCCCCAATGGATGCCATAGATACGCAGGAGCTCATCGAATTTCTCACCAGAGGAGAAAAGGCGGAGAGGCTCGAAAGATACTTCAGAGAGGTGGAGAGGAAAAAGGGTAAGGTCTTCCTCTCTAAATACACCCTTCTGGAACTTGCCTACCTTCTTGAGTATTCCTTTGGTATAGACAGAAGGCTAATAGTGAAGAGCCTGAGAACCCTTCTGGAAGACAGACTCTTCAAGGTTGAGGATAAGACAGAGTTTGAAAAAGCCCTTACCCTTTACGCCCAGGGTATGGACCTGCTTCCAGCCCTCAAGGAAGTTCAGTTTGAGAGGTTGGGGGTTAAGAGGCTGGACATATGAAGATAAACCTGACCTTTGACCTTGCCCCCTACCTCCCCTGGTTGAAGACTTACGAAAGAGATAAATTCCTCAGGGACCTGATAGCGGGTCTTACCGTCTCTGCAGTTCTCGTGCCCCAGTCCATGGCTTATGCACTCCTTGCGGGCATGCCACCCATATACGGTCTTTATGCCTCCTTCCTTCCGGTGGTTGTGGCAGCGCTCTACGGGAGCTCTCGCTTCCTTGCTACGGGACCCGTTGCCATGACCGCCCTGCTGACCAGCTCCGCCCTGTATGGGCTTGCGGAGCCGGGCACCGACAAGTGGATAGCTCTGGCGGCGGTGCTTGCCCTTATGGTGGGTTTCATAAGGCTAATGGTGGGTCTTTTCAGGCTTGCTTTTGTGGTAGAACTCATATCTACCAGCGTTATAGTGGGCTTTACCAGTGCAGGTGCTCTGGTAATCGCTCTCAGCCAGTTGGGTCACCTTCTGGGTTTTAAGATAACCCAGAGCACCCATATCTACGAGGTGCTTATGGACATAGGTGGCAAGATAACCCAGACAAACCCTTACACCCTTGCGGTGGGCCTCCTGGCTTATACCATCTTATGGGTTTCAAGGAAGATAAGCCCACTCCTGCCCGGTGCTCTGCTGGCGGTAATTGTAACTTCCCTTGCTTCCTATGCCCTCGGTCTTCAGAACTTTGGCGTCTCCCTTGTAGGCAGTGTGCCGAGCGGTCTTCCCTCACTTGAGCTTCCATCGGTGGACTACAGAACCTTTTCTCAGCTCTGGCTGGGAGCTCTTGTTATATCCGCCTTCGGGCTCATGGAAGCGGTAGCCATAGCCAAACAGCTGGCGGTAAAGGCAGGTGACCGGTGGGACCCAAATCAGGAACTTATAGGACAGGGGCTTGCCAACCTGGTGGCGGGACTTTTCAAAGGCTTTCCCGTGGGCGGCTCTTTTTCAAGGTCTGCCCTGAACTTCCAGCTGGGTGCAAAAACGCCCCTGGCAAGCGTCATATCCGGTCTGGTGGTAGGTCTTACACTGCTCTTTCTTGCACCCCTCTTTTATCATCTTCCCAAGGCGACCCTTTCCGCCATAGTGCTCTCTGCGGTCATAGACCTTATAAAGCCCCAGGAGATACTCAGGCTCTATAGGATAAACCCAACGGATGGGGTTGTGGCGGGTGTAACCTTTGCCACCGTCTTCTTCATGGACCTATGGGTTGCCATCACCCTCGGCACCCTCTTAGCCTTCGGCAGTTTTGTCCACAAGACCATGTATCCTCGCATTGTGGTCCTTACCCGAAACCCCCGCTCTTCCACCTTTGTGAACGCGGAGAGGGAAAGCCTGCCTGAGTGTCCTCAAATACTCTACATAAGACCGAACATGTCCCTATACTTTGGCAATGGAGAGTATGTCTATGAGTATGTGCTTCAGAAGGTGGAGGAGCGCGGAAAAACCCTTAAATTTGTCCTGCTTGACCTGGAGGCGGTCAACTACATAGATGCCTCCGGCAGTCTTATGGTCATAAGACTTCTGGACAGGCTCAGGGCTATGGGTTTAGAGCCCGCCTTAGCCAATGTGGGATGCACCCTCTACCCCCTCTTGGAAAAGGTGGAGATAGACCGCCATATGCAGGTGGACTGCGTATTTGACTCCAAGGGTCAGTCTATAGTGGAGCTTTTTAAAAAGCTTGACCAGGAATACTGTAGAAAACGGTGCCCCTATGCGGTTTTCAGAGAATGCTGGAGTGTAAAGGAGGAAGGTTTTAAACCCATAGAAAGACTATCCTAAAGGTAGAGCCCTTTATCCCTTATGTAGTCCTCCACCTCCTCTGTCACCATCCACTTTATACTCTTGCCTTTTCTCACCCTATCCCTTATCTCGGTAGAGGAAAGGTCCAATCTTCTGACGCTGAGGAAGAAAAAGTCCTTTCCTTCCTCCAGATGGGGGAAGTTTTCTTTTAGATAAACCTTTAGCTTCTCCCGCCTGCCTTCTCTGTCCACCACCAGAAAGCGAGCAAGTCTGGTAAGTAACACCGGCTCTTTCCAGAGGTGGAGGCTCAGGAAGCTGTCCGCACCAAGGAGAAAAAAAGGTCTTTCCCCAAGGGTTCGGTGCAGTTCCTCTGCGGTGTCCACCGTGTAAGATATGCCACCTCTCCTTATCTCTATTTCGCTCACTTCGTAGTCCTCAAGCCCCTTCAAAGAGAGCCTGAGCATCTGCAGTCTTTCCTCCGGGGTTGCACCATGGGGCTCTTTAAGGGGTGCCTGAAAGGTAGGGAGAAAAACCACCCTTTCAAAACCCATAGCTTCCTTTACATCCCTTGCCACAAGAAGATGACCCACATGGACGGGGTCAAAGCTACCGCCAAAGAAAAGCCTCATCTATGTTAAAATCTTAACATGCTCTGCCTAGATTTATCAGGGAAAAGGGCTCTAATAACTGGTTCCACGAGAGGTATAGGTAGGGCTGTGGCGGAGTTTCTGGCAAAATCCGGTGCAAAGGTGGTTATAACGGGAAGGGACGCCCCAAGGGCGGAGGAGGTGGCGGAGGAGATAGCCCGTAGCCAGGGTGTGGAGACCCTGGGTCTTGCCATGAACCTGGGAGAGGAGAGCTCTATAAGAGAAGCCTACTCAAAGGTAGAGGAAAGATGGGGAGGTGTGGATGTGCTGGTGAACAACGCAGGCATCACAAGAGATAAACTCTTTCTAAGGATGTCCACCGAGGACTGGGAGGAGGTTCTGAGGATAAATCTGACGGGCACCTTCCTCTTAACCTCCCTTGCCATAAAGGGTATGTTAAAGAACCGCTGGGGCAGGGTGATAAACCTTTCCTCGGTGGTGGGCTTTACGGGCAACGTGGGGCAGGTTAACTACGCTTCAACCAAATCCGCCCTGATAGGTTTTACCAAAAGCCTTGCCAAGGAGCTTGCGGGCAGGAACATAACCGTCAACGCGGTGGCACCGGGCTTTATAGAGACAGACATGACCTCAGGCTTAAAGGAGGAGCTCAAACAGGAATATTTAAAGAGCATTCCCCTGGGCAGGTTTGGAAAGCCTGAGGATGTGGCGGGTGCGGTCCTCTTTCTTTGCTCGGACCTTGCGAGCTACATAACCGGTGAGGTTTTGCATGTAAACGGGGGTATGTATTAACTTTTTCTTATGCCCCTGTGCTACATAGCCTTTGGTAGCAACTTAGGAGACAGGGTTGCCAGTGTGGTGAGAGCTCTTGAGTTGATGAAAGAGCACGGCACCATAAAAAGGGTCTCCCAACTATACCTGAGCCAGCCCTGGGGCAAAGAGGACCAGCCGGAGTTTTTAAACGGCGTCCTCGAATATGAGACGGAGCTTGACCCTATAAGGCTTTTGGAGAAACTAAAGAAGATAGAGGAGAGCTGTGGTAGAAAGCCAAGAGAGCGGTGGGGACCCCGTGAGATAGATCTGGACATACTCCTGTATGAGAACCATGTTGTGATGCTAAGCTTTTTGCGCATACCCCACCTGCACCTTCTGGAGAGAGACTTCTTCCTCTTTCCATTGCTTGAGATAAACCCGCACCTGAGGCATCCCCTCCACCACATCTCCCTGACCGAGTTTGCCCTGAAAGTTGAAAACCGCCTTAAGCCTTTTGCCTGCCTTTTACCACTTTAGCTCGCTTCTCTTGGCGTAGGTCTGGGGCTTTGCCTGAAAGAAATCCGTTTTTGTGTCGTTTATGGTCCTGAACTGGTCTATCCACTTCATGGGGTTGTCCGTCACCTCCGGATAGAGGGGTTTGTAGCCCAGCTGGGTGAGCCTGAGGTTGGAAAGATACTTTATGTATCGGTCTATAAGGTAGTCGTTAAGCCCCAGTATCTGGTTTTGGGTTACATACTTACCCCACTCTATCTCCTTCTCCGTGGCAAACTTGAAAAACTCGTAAACCCAACTTTCTATCTGGGGAGTGAAAAGCTCGGGCTGTTCTTCTTTAAGGGTAAGTATTATGTTCCTGAAAAGGGTCACATGGGTGAGCTCGTCCCTGTTTATGTATTTTATCTGCTGGACCGTGTTCCTGACCTTGCCCTGCCTGCCTAAGGTGTAGAAAAAGGCAAAACCCGAGTAAAAGTAAAGGCTTTCAAGCACATAGTTTCCAAAAACCGCCTTTATGAAGTTTTCCTCTGTGGGGTTTTTTATAAACTCGTTGTATAGCTCCGCTATAACTCTGTTCCTCTCCATAAGCACGGGGTCCTGACGCCAGTAGTTGTATATCTCATCCGCCACAGAGGGGTCCACCACGCTCTCAAGGATAAACTGGTAAGAGTAGCTATGCAAGGCTTCCTGAAACTCCTGAGAAGTCAGCGCCATCACCAGCTCGGGGGCGGTGATGTAGCGGGCAAATTCCTTGAGCATGTTTACCTGATAGGAGTCCAGAGCTATCAGAAAAGAGAGCACCATCTCGTAGGCTCTTTTCTCGTATTCGGAGAGCTCTTTTTCATACTGCTTTCTGTCCTCCTGCATGGGTATTTCCTCGGGAATCCAGAAGTTGGTAAAGCCCATGGTCTTGTAGAGCTCAAAAGCCCACTGGTATTTGACGCTGTTAAGTTCCATGATGTTTGTAGGGTTGCCAAGCACTATCTTTCTCTTAGAGGGTTCTCTGTTACCCTCGGGGTTGAATATGATGGTCCTTTCCATCTCTTGCCTCCTATGTGGAACAGCTCTCACACTCTTCTATATCGGTCAT
>JBCNVH010000008.1:0-9642 GCA_039630295.1 Aquificaceae bacterium
CTCCATCATCCTTTCTGGTCCAAGGAATATAAAGGCAACTGCCAGTATAACCAAGAGCTCAGGAAAGTCCATGGTTCATACTCTCAAGAAGGGGTAGGGTCTTTTCCATACTGATATATAGTATAGAGCAAAACCCCAAAAGTGGCTCAGGCTTGGTTCATCATCCTATAAGTGGCTTGACACCCTTAATAACCAGGCCTTTTGGCTAAAAAAGACTTCCGAACCTCCTTAAAACTCTGAGGGCAAGTAGGCTCAGAAGAGCAAGCCATCCAACCCCACCGCCAGTGGAACAACCACCCCCACCACCCACCGCTGGCGATGTATTCTCCAGAAGGACAACCGGGTCCACTCCTGCCCTGTGCAGGGTCAGGAGTCCATCCAAGAATTGTCATACACTATGTAAGTAATGGTAGAACCCTGTATGCTGACCTGAGCGGTGATATCGTAGATGTTGCTACCCACTACCTTGTAGACCTTGCTACCGGGTGGTATGGGTCTTGGAAATATAAGGCGGATGGTTGCAAAACCGGTGGTAGTGTTCAGGGTCATTCTTATAGCACCGTAGGTTGCAACGTAGCCTGAGGGTATGTTAAAAGAAGGTGTCTCAGTCTGAACCCCTGCTATACCTGCGTCAGTTTGAAGCAAAAGATTACCATTGCTGGTTGAGATTGTAGATGTATTGGGAGGAGCGGTTGGAATATTCCCACCATCACCACCCCCACCACCGCCACCAGATGTAGTATTAAAGTTTGCAGTGCAGGTCTTGTTGTTGTCAACAGTAAGGTTGCAAGTGGAAGTGGTGCAGGATGAGCAGTCTCCTAACCAGTTAGAGAAGGTATAGCCAGTGTTTGGTGTTGCGGTAAGAATTGCGGTCGCTCCCTTTTCGTATTCTCCGCCCCCGCTCACCGAACCACTACCCGGTGGAGATGCAGATGCGTTAACTGTCAGCAGAACTTCAAAGGCTCCCGCGTCGCACTTCTGCCCGTTTTTGTTCCTGTCTTTACCCCTTTGGTCTTTGCTCACAGGGTTACCAAGAGTGTCAGTGCAGTCTGTAACCGCGTTCACAACCGCTGAGTCTGGACCGATAGAATACACCCTCGTATTCCCCCCATGAAAGTCCAGAGTTCCGAATTTAAGCTCTGCAAGTGTCTTACTTGTGTAAAGGGTGCAGTTTGTGTTGCTTGTTACAAAAACATCAACACCCGCATAAGTAGGTCCACTACCGCATATATTGCCGGAAGCTTGAGCTATTATTGAGTTTTTAATGTTTATTGTTCCGCCTGCACCTGCAAGAGGCACTCCTATGTTATTGTAAGCGGTTATAAAAGACAGCCTGACTATGCCAGATTGGTTGAAAACTACAGAACCATTGGCAGTAGAATTACCCGAGAGGGTGCAATTTACTACTTCAACAGTTCCTCCATTGTTGTGTATTGTTCCATTGTCAGTAGCGGAGCTATAGCAAACAAAACATACACTCATCTTGAGTGTCTGACCGGACGATAGAGAAATAAGGCTACCATCACCTGCAAAGTGTGAGGATATTAAGTTCAGGTTTTTGAGCTCAAGCGTTCCACTTCCTGACAGGCTAAATATGCGCACGCTACCCCCGCCACTTATGGTTATTGTGTTGCTGCCACCATCTATGGTAAGGCTTCCCCCACCAAAGTTTATACTGAGCGGGCTGGTCAGCGTTATAGTCTGTCCTGACAGAGAGGAAGCAAACACTATAGTGTCGTTCCCGTATGCACCTGATGGATTACACTCATCATAGTTACTTCCACCTACAATTGTGTTGTTATTATTTGCAATAAGCACCGCCTCTTGGAGTGTGCAGTTGCTATCTGTTGCATCTAAACCAGTGGCGTTTGAATTTACTGTTATAGTAGCAGAAAACCCAAAAGCTAAAAGGGTTAAAAACAATAAAAAGGTTTTCATGGCTTTACCCCCTACCTGCTACACTGGTCATCCGTGTTTAAATCCGCAAGCCTAACCACAAGGCTGTAACCCACGGTTCTTCTTATACCTGAGTAAACCTCCAACAGGTCAAATTCAAACTGGGCTGTTGCGTTGCATATTCCATTATAGGTAAACACAGGAAACAAGGTTGGGCATCCATCATTATGGATGTAAACAAAGTTTCCTTGTGAGACAAGACTCCTTTTCATATCAAGGGTAATAGGCTGTATGGTTACCTGTGTCTCTCCCTCTGTAAGAACCTGACCCACAGGAAACTCATAAACTCCCGGAATGCATCCGGTAAATCTGACTCTGTATTTTTCCAGAAGAACAGGTGATGGAATAGGGGTAACGGGCTGTCCCTGCGCGTTTTTTATGGTTTCAACCACAAAGCTCAGGGTTAGATTATCGCTTCTGAAGGTTGAGCCCGCACACACCTGAGCTTGAGCGGGCGTGTTACAGGCGGGGGGACCTGAAGCTACCACTCTATCAACCTGAGTTCTTATAAGCACATCAGATACCATAGGCGACGGTTCTGCGCTCTTTGGATAAGCAACCACCGTGTTAAAAACTGGCACATCCCCCGATAGACCACGCGAGCCACCACCACAACCACCAATAGCAAGCACAAGTGCCAGCACGAAAACAGAAAGATAGGCTTTTTTCATCTTTTCCTCCCTTCTAATCCGAGTATTCCTTCTTTATTATCATAACATCTTCAAGACTATCAAAGAAGAGCTTTAGGAGTTCTGGGTCAAAGTGCTTTCCCGAGAGGTTAAGCATGTATTCCTGTGCCTGTTCCACGCTCCAGGCAGGCTTGTAGGGTCTTTCTGAGGTGAGGGCATCAAAAACATCCGCTATGGCAGTTATCCTCGCCTCTATGCATATTTCCTTTCCCTTCTTTCCGTATGGGTATCCTGTGCCGTCCCATTTTTCGTGATGCTCCAAAGATATGCGGGCTGCCATCTGCAGGAGCTCGCTTTCACTATCCTTGAGTATTTCATACCCTATTATAGTGTGCCTTTTCATGATTTCCCACTCTTCACCCTCCAGCTTGCCCTTTTTCAAAAGTATGGCATCGGGTATGCCTATCTTGCCTATGTCGTGCATGGGTGCTGCCAGCTGGAGGTTGTAGCAATATTCCTCCTCATAACCCAGCTTCTGAGCCATAAGACTTGACATCAAACCTATACGCACTATGTGGTTGTATGTATCAGGGTCCTTATACTCCGCCGCATGAGACAACCTCATAACCGTCTCCTGATAGGCGGACTTTATCCTCTCGTAGAGCATGCCTGCCTCGAGTGAGTTGCCCGCATAGGTGGCTAAGAGCTCTAACATTTCCACGTCTTCCTGACCGAAGGCACCGCTTAGCTTGTTTATAGCCTGAAAGACACCCATAACCTTGCCCTTGCTGTCTATAAGCGGAATTGCAAGGATGTTTCTGGTTCTGTATCCTGTGGACCTATCCACTTCTCTGTTAAAGCGAGGGTCTGCGTAGGCGTCGGGTATAAGCAGAGGTTCTCCGCTTGTAAAAGCCGCACCAACTATACCCGCATTTGCAGGCACTTCTATCCTCACTCCACCATGGGCAACCAGAGTGTAAAGAGTGCCTTTTACCCTGTCATATAAGAAAAGGCTGCACCTGTCCACCTCGAGAATTTCTCTGGCAAGGTTTGCAAGCACAGGTATAAGCTTCTCTGCCTCCCTCTCCTTGGCTATAATACTTGCAGAACTCAGGAGCTTTTTTAGCTTATCAGACATAGGCTATACTCCTCAGGTAAGATTTCAACTTGTTGGGGCTAAACTTCACCAAATAGAGGATTTCCTCTCTACCATCTTCTGTGGTCAGGGTTGACCTTTCTAAGTTCACCACACCAGCCTTTTGAAAGGCGTTCAATACACCTTCCACCTTGTTAACTTCAAGACCGTATTCCGCACAGAACTTCCTAACAGGAAACTCGGTAATGCCTTCTTCTGACTGGTAGTAGGGGTTCTCTTCCATTTTTACGTTTTCTAAAAGATACATACCTATCACATACATTAGCTTGGAGGTCATAATGCTTATTATTCTCCTGTTTAGGTTGTTAACTCGCTTTGAAAGCTCTTTCAAAATGGTGTAAGCAAGCTCTGGCACCTGGCTGACAGCGGAGAGAAACTTATCCACATCAAAGACCAGTGCGGTTACCGCAGAGGAAGCTCTTACCGTTGCCGTTCTCTCCCCTTCCAGAAAAACGGCCATCTCTCCAAACACGCTACCCGGACCCGCAAGCCCCACAAAAACCTCATCATCACCGACCCCCCTTTTAAATATGGAAGCGTGCCCACTGAGCAGAACGAACACCTTATCCGCTTTCTCTCCTTCCTTCAGTATCACATCCCCCATACCAAACCTCGTCTCTTCTCCCATATGTCTTATCTTGCTTATCATCTCTTCTTTTAGCTCCATCTTCCACCTCCAGTATTAATAATTTTAAACCCTTATCCTTCTCCTGCCCAAAAAGGGGTAAACTCTGTAGTTCAACTCTTTCAGCTCTTCCAGAACCTCAGTCTCATGAGAAGGTTTTATGTGCACCGCGTAGACCCTCAAGTTCCTTCTCTTTAAAAGGCTCAGGTCTTCCATAAGGCTCTGGGGTGTGTTGTGCATGCTTGCTTGGGCTACCAGGGACATGTAGGAGGGGAAGGATACATCCACCAGGACCACTTTTATCTCCTCATCCATTTCTATCATCTCCCATAAACTCGGGTTCCTGTAGGTGTCCGAGGTGTATACCATACCCCTTCCTTCCTTCTTTACTATCAGGCTTATGGTGGGCACAGTATGCCTGCTTTCCACAGGTATAAGCCTATAGCCATTGATGTTATACTCCTTCCCCGGGTGGATTTCCACATATTCAACTGCATACTCACCCGTCATCGGAAGTTTGAGCACGCCAAACTCAGGCCATATGTCCCAGTTCATTATATTTTTCCTGAGAGATTCCAGCGTCTGTGGCAGTCCGTAAATCTTGAGGGGTTTCTCCCTCAGACCGTAGGTGTAGTCTATAAGGAAGGGTATGTCCACAAGATGGTCCAGATGTGAGTGGGTCAGCACTATATGTTCTATCTTCAGAAGCCTTTCACCGTCAAGGGCAAAGATATTCCCCGCATCCAGCAGAAGTTTCTCGGGCAAGTAGATACACATGGTTTGTCTTGCCTTTGCTCTTCCACCCGCACTTCCAAGCACGTAAAAGTCCCACCTTTCATTTTTCCTTTGCCACATAAACGCCCTCCCATCTTTCAGGTGGTTCAAGGACAAGCTTTCTGCACCTGTCCAGCATGGTCTTTGAGGGTCCATCGTTGAACTCAAGCACCAGCTCTTCAAACTTTATCATGGCTTCCTCAAAGTCACCGGTAAAATAGCTCCTCAGAGCTCTTTCGTAGGATTCTCTCACAGTTCTGTTCCTCTGGTTTTCTTCCATAAGCTCGTAAAGCAGAACTGCTTGCTTTTTGCCCTTTACCGCAACCCTGTCGAGGGCTCTGAGAAGAAAATCCCCTCTCAAGCCCTCTGCGGTGAAACTGCTTACTATGATGTTGGTTCCGTAGAGCTTGTTAAGACCCTCCAGCCTTGAGGCAAGATTGACCGTATCGCCTATGGCGGTGTAGTCAAACCTTACCCTCGAACCCATGTTCCCCACTACCGCATACCCCGTGTTTATGCCCACGCCTATGTTAAGCTCAAGACCAAACCTCTCTCTGAACCCTATGTTGAGTTCTCTCAATTTCTGTAGCATCCTCAGGGCGGTTCTGCAAGCTCTGTCTCTGTGGTCTTCAAGGTCCACAGGTGCGTTGAAAACTGCCATTATAGCGTCCCCTATGTATTTGTCTAACATGCCACCCTCCTCAAGGACTATGAGGGTCATGGGCTCAAGGTATTCGTTCAGAAGGGAGACGAGCTTCTCAGGGTCAAGACCCTCCGAAAGGGTGGTAAAGCCTCTAAGGTCAGAAAAGAGAACGGTAATCTCTCTTTTTTCCCCACCGAGCCTTAACCTCTCCGGGTCCCTGAGTATTATCTCAAGGAGCTGAGGGGAAACATAGCTGGAAAAGGCTCTCTTCAGCTCACCCACCCTCCTCTCTGAAGCGTAATAAAGGTAACCTTCCAGTCCCAGGTAGGAAAAGCTCAGGGAAAGGAGAGGGTAGAAGAAAGGTAAGTAGAGCCTGAGGTAAGAGAAAAAAAGGAGGGAAAGGAGCAGGAAAAAGGAGAGGAAAAGTGTATAGAGAAGAGCTCTGTGTCTGAGCTTCCTTAATGCAATGAAAGCAAAGGGCAGGAGGGCAAAAAAGGGCACGGTCAGGTAGGCGGTAAAGGAAAGGTCTCTTATCAGGTCCTTACTTAAAAGGTTGGAAAGGGCGGTGTAGTGAAGATATACTCCGGGCGTGGCGGGGTCAAGGGGTGTGGGTCTTATATCGTATATGCCTATCTCCGTTGCACCCACAAAGACCACCTTCTCTTTTAGCTCAACCCTACCCTCTATCACATCCACCGCGGGCACTACCTTTATTTCCTGCATGGAAGGGAAGTTCAGCATAAGATAGCTACCGCCGGACAGGGGAAGTTTCATATCTCCGAGCCTTGCCTCCTCTATTCTGGAACTGGAGACCAGGAGCTCCAGGTCCTTGTTTTCTAAAAACCTGTAAGCCTGCAGAGCCATTGAAGGGAAAAGACTGCCATGAAACAGATAGGCGACAGGATACCTTCTATATAGACCATCAGGGTCGGGCTCAGAGTTGAAGGGTGCCTGCGCAAGAACTGAGGTAGCTATCGGTCTTACGCTCAGCTCCACATGAGGAAATTCCTTTATCCCCATTCTGTCCTCCAGTTTTTTCACTCTGAGGAGCTCGCTGTCTCTTAGCACATCCGTCTCCTGAAGAGTGGCGGTCTGGGTGGCATCCCTCCTAAAGAAAAAGCCCATTATCACATTACCCGCATCGTAAAGGGCGGTGGCAAAAAGCTCGTCCCCCGGTGCAGACTCAGAAAAGACCATGTCAAAGAGCACCAGCCTTGCCCCGGAGAGCTCTTTCACCAGCCTTGCCATGGTTTCTCTGCTCCAGGGCCACCTGCCCAGCTGGTTTACACTCTTTTCGTCCACCGCCACCACCACAAGTTCAGGATAAGGCTTATGTGCCCTTCCCAAAAGGTGCTGGAAGAGGTAAAGACTATCTTCAACCCTTAAACGAATAGCTTCCATAAAGCCCGGTTTGAAGTGAAAAGAAAGGAGCAGGAAGAGAGAAATTGTAAGGTTTAGGAGGGCTACCTTATACAAGGTTGTCTTATGTCAGAAGGTGGGGGTGTTCTGTATTCTGTCTGACGCTGGTTCTGCTGTTGTTCAGGCTGGAAGTCCGTTCGGTTGATTTCCTGCGTTCCTACTGTGTAGGTTGTGCCCGGAGTGGCAAGGGTTGCAAGCCCCGGTTTTCCGATAGGTCTTATTTCCACACTACCGGAGAAGACACTTATCTGTGTAGCGGTGCTGGTCACATTTACCAGAAAGGTGGTGCCCTTTACACCCAGTATGGCGGTGGGCGTTCTCACCTCAAAACCTTCCCCAGGCTTTAATTTGGTGACTTCAAAGAGCACCCTACCTCTTGTAACATTAACACTCCTAACTTCTTTGTAATCTAACACATCAAGTCTGGTGAGAGGTCCCAGCTCCGCTCTGTTGCCATCAACAAAAGACACCTTTGCACTACCATCGCTTTTCGTTCTTACCACATCTCCCACCGTTAGACCCGTGTTGGCTGTGGTTATGGGCTGGGGTCTTACCTGTCCTTTCTGTAGCCTGTCCACCTTTCCGCTAAAGTTTTCCACCTTCCCCACTTCCTGAGAGAGGGTGAGAGCTACCATGCCAAGAAGAAATAGAAACACCCTCATTGTAAACACCTCCTGTTTTAAAATCTACCCGTCAACTGCAGAGTGTAAAGGTTTCTTTTGTAAGAATAGAAGTTTATGGAGGAGAGATTTCTTGCATAGGTGTAACTGGCTATGAGCCCAAAGTTTTTATAAAGGTTAAGGCTCAGGAAAGGTGAGGCGCTCAGAAAGAAGTCTCTTCTCTTCTTAAGGAAAGCCTGATTTTCCCTTGTGTATCTCACACCCTCAAGGCTCAGATTAAGACCTGCGGATAGCCTGTTGTTGAAGGAATAGCTTCCAAAGAGCCTCGCACCACCTGCGTTGTTATCCCAGTTTACCCCCTTGGTGTTTGTGCTTCTGGCGTAGAGGTCCAGGTTGCCGTAAAACTTGCTGGTTATGTGTTCGTATCTGTAGCCGGCCGTAAGGAAATATCCGTCCCTGTTTTCAAAACTAAAGACCTGCGAAAGATAATCCTGATAACCAACCATCAGGTAGGGTGTTCCGTAAAGGCTTCTGTAGGATAAGCCCACCTGACCTATGCTGGCGTAAAAGTCTCCGCCAAGGGTTATGTGGTCAAACCTGAAGGGCAAGGAAAACCTACCCATCCTCGGCTCAAGCTCAAGGCTGTAAAAGTTCAGGTTATAAGAGGAGCCCTTGTCGTTGGAAGAGAGGTAGGCTCGGGCAAAACCCCGGAAGTTCTCGCCACTGTAGTTGGCACCTATGGAGGTAAAATACTTCCAGGTCTTTATCTTCGTCTCCAGGTCAAATACGCCCAGCAGGTTGGTGTCGTATTCCACACCCAGAGCAAGGTTAAAGGTGAGCTTTTTTCTTTCCTTAAAGCTCCTTTCCATATCCCTTGTGGTGTCGGTCAAACTCGGAGTCTTTTCCTATTCTTCCAACTGCCTTGCTAAACAGGTGGTAGTCTCCTTCAGCCAGATGGACCTGAGCCAGATAGAGCTGAGCTTCCTGATAGTTTTCTGAAGAGGGTGTAACCCTTGAAAGACTGAATTTTGCCCTTGTGAGGTTACCCTCCTTCAGATATAGAAAACCCTCAACAAAGTGGTAGTCCTGGTCTTTTTTCTTTACTTCTCGCAGTGCATTCCACCCTTTTACAAAGTCCCCTGTTATGCCATAAAGATAGGCGAGCCTTAGCCTGAGCCTGTCAGAGGGTATAAACTTTATAGATTCCTCTACAAAGGAGGCTGACTCTTTAAGCTGTCCCAGTTTCAGCAGGATGTAAGACTTTAGAAGAACGCGCTCCTCCGAAAGACCCCTCTCCTTTATAACCTCATCCAGCACCGACAGGGCTTCCTCATACTCACCTTCTTTCATATGCTTCTGGACCTGCTCCATGCTGGCAAAGGCAGGAAGGCTAAAGAAGACGGCAGTAAGCAAAGCCTTAAACCCGAGCCTTCTCAGTAAGGCAAGGAGAGGTATCAGAAGAAGAGAGAGGAAACCGTAGTCCGCACCACCTCCCATGGCACAACCGCCACCCTTTCTGTATTCTTCTGGCACAACCGCATAGACAAAGTCCTTGGTCTTTATCTCACCGTTTATCTGACCGTCCTCGTCCATTATACCTCCATCCTCAACTCTAACGGTTATGGAGTTTCTATTGGTGTCTATGGTGACAAGGCTGGTTATATCAATGCAACCACCAGAGGTGCAGGCAAAGACCTTTGCCCTTGGGTTCAGCGGCTTTGAGTAGCTTATGGTCAGGGTGGTGGCAAACCTGTTCTGCTTGAGAGAAAGACCACCCGCAGGATTGCCGGCGGGTTCAATGCCGTAGCTAACACCACCAA
>JBCNVH010000080.1:0-5556 GCA_039630295.1 Aquificaceae bacterium
GGCAGGAGGTGGAGCGACGGTCTCCATCAGGCTATAGAGGTAAAGGAGGGCGTAAAGCTCCAGCAGGAAAATCAGACCCTTGCCACCATCACCTTTCAGAACTACTTCAAGCTCTATAGGAAGCTCTCGGGTATGACCGGCACTGCGGAGACTGAAGCCCTTGAGTTTAAAGAAATATACGGGCTTGAGGTGGTTGTGGTGCCCACTCACAGACCTATGAGAAGGAAGGACCATGCGGACACCATGTTTAAGACCAAAGAGGAAAAGTGGCGGGCGGTGGTGAAGTTAATAGAGCAGGAGCACCGAAGAGGAAGACCGGTGCTGGTGGGCACCGTTTCTATAGAAGACTCCGAACACCTCTCAAGGCTTTTACAGAAGGAAGGTATTCCTCACAACGTGCTCAACGCCAAGCATCACGAAAGGGAGGCGGAGATAATAGCTCAGGCAGGCAGGTTGGGTGCGGTCACCATATCTACCAACATGGCAGGAAGAGGAACGGACATACTGCTGGGTGGCAATCCTGAATATCTTGCAAGAGAGCTCCTCAGGTCGAAGGGTAAGCTACCCGAGGAAGCTACAGAAGAAGAATGGAAGAACGCCATGGAGACCGCCTACAGGATAACAGAGGAGGAAAAGAGGAAGGTTGTGGAGCTTGGTGGTCTTCTGGTCATAGGCACGGAGAGGCACGAATCCAGAAGGATAGACAACCAGCTGAGGGGAAGGGCAGGAAGACAAGGGGACCCGGGCGAGTCTCGCTTTGTCCTCTCTCTTGAGGATGACCTGATGCGTATATTCGGTGGTGACAGGGTAAAGAAATTAATGGATGTGCTCAAAATACCACCCGGCGAACCCATAGAGAGTGGAATGGTAACAAAGGCAATACAGAACGCCCAGAAGAGAGTGGAAGCCCAGAACTTCCAGATAAGAAAAAGGCTGCTTGAATACGACCTGGTGATGAACACCCAGAGGCTTACCGTCTACTCTATGAGAAGAGACATCCTTGAGTCCAGGGGTCTTGAAGAATACTTAAAAGAGTTTGTGTATGACCTGATGGAGCGGAAGGTAGAGGAAACCCTGAGAGAAGATGAGCCGGAGCTCTGGGAGTTAAAACCTCTGAAAGACTACGTAAGAGAGCTCACAGGCTACGAGCCAGAAATGCTCATTGCAAGAGATAGGGAAGAGCTCATAGGTCAGCTTTCGGATAATGTGCTTAGGTTTTTTGAGAAGAAAAAACAGGAAGTAGGCGAAAGTCTCTTTCCCGAGCTCCTTAAAATAGTCATGCTATCCAACCTTGACCATCTCTGGAGAGAGCACCTGCACACTATGGACCGGCTAAGAGAGAGCATATATCTGAGGGGTTACGCCTCAAGAGACCCTTTGGTGGAATACAAGAAGGAATCCTTCTACCTCTTTGAAGACATGCTTTTCAGGTTCAAGGAGCGTGTGGTCTCCGACCTATCCCACATGCAGGTGGGTTCTCAGGAAGAGGTGGAAGAGGAAATAAGGAGAGAGGAAGAGCGTAAGGAAAAACTGCTCAGTGTAGCGGTCTTTAGCGGGGTGGAAGGAAAGGCGGACCAGGGTCAGAAGGGTCCAAAGAGAAAAACTCTGAAAGAGCGTCTTCAGGGAAGGAGGAGAAAGTATTAGCAAGCCCACGGTATGCATGGAGTATATCCTTGAAAGGTATGCTTCCCTCCCTTATGAGCCTTAAACCCTTTGGGTAGAGAGCTCTCACTATGGTTGAGGGCTTACCTTCTTTCCTTCCACCATCCACATACAGGTCCACGAGGTCTCCAAAGTATTCTACCGCCTCTTTTATCTTTACCGCAGGTCTTTCTCCCTCAGGGTTTGCGCTTGGTGCAACCACAGGCTCCTGCAAAAGGCTTAGGAGTTCATGCATATGGCTGTCAAAGGGTGGTATTCTAACCGCCAGGCTCTTCCTGCCCCTCGTAAGGTATAGGGGTATGGTGTTTTTCTTGTAGAAGATAAAGGTGGCGTTAAACCACTCCATAAGTTTCGTAAACACCCAACCCGTCCTCAGACCCAGCTCCCTAACCCAGCCTGCATCCGGAAGGAGAAGGAGAAAGGGTCTTCCAGAGGGTCTCCTTAAGGAATAGAGCCTTTCTACCGCATCTTTTCTTCTTGCAAGTGCCAGAAGACCATATATGGTATCCGTAGGAAAACAAACTATACCTCCCTCCGAGAGTATGTCCGCAACCTCTTCCAGCACCTTGTGACTCAGCTTTTTTATCTTCATAGGTTTATGTAGTTTAAAACACTTTCCACGTCCGGTGGAAGGGTTACCGGCTGTTCGCACACCTTAATGGCTGTGTCCGGGTCTTTCAGACCGTTTCCCGTAAGGGTGCAGACCACAAGCTCACCACCGCTGAAAAAGCCCTCCCGCACAAGCTTTATAAGACCTGCCACACAGGCGGCAGAGGCTGGCTCGCAGAAGATACCCTCCGTTGAGGCTGTAAGCTTGTAAGCCTGAAGTATCTCCTCGTCGCTGACCGCATCTATAAGACCGCCCGATTCCTGCATAGCCTGAAGTGCAGGTTGCCAGCTGTAAGGGTTTCCTATCTTTATGGCGGTGGCTATCGTCTGGGGGTTCTTTATTGGATAACCTTTAACTATGGGTGCGGAGCCCTCCGCCTGCCAGCCCATCATCCTTGGAAGGTTTTCTATTTTCCCTGCCTGCAGATATTCCTTATAGCCCTTCCAGTAGGCGGTGATGTTGCCTGCGTTACCCACGGGTATGAAGTGGTAGTCGGGAGCTCTCCCGAGGGCGTCGCAAATTTCAAAGGCTCCCGTCTTCTGCCCTTCAATCCTGTAAGGATTAACCGAATTGACTATCTCCACCGGCAGGAGCTCCCCGATCTTTCTCACTATATAGAGCGCATCGTCAAAGTTGCCCTGCAGGGCTATGACCTTTGCACCGTATATGACCGCCTGGGATAATTTTCCAAGTGCCACCGCACCCTTCGGGAGAAGGACAAAGGCTTTCAGACCCGCCTTAGCTGCGTAAGCTGCCGCTGAAGCGGAGGTGTTTCCGGTGGATGCGCATATAACCGCCCTCTTGCCCGACTGAAGAGCTCGGGAGATGGCAAGGGTCATGCCCCTGTCTTTAAAAGAGCCGGTGGGGTTAAGCCCCTCATACTTAAGGAAGATGTTACCCTTAAACCCTATAGCCCTTGCCAGGTTCTCCGCATGTATGAGGGGTGTGTTCCCCTCGCAGAGGGTTACTACAGGTGTGTCTTCGTCCACGGGAAGGAAGTCTCTGTATCGCTGGATTATACCTCGCCAATAGCTCATAACCTTGTGGAAGATATTATAATTTATTAGCTGGCGGGGGTGTGGCGGAACTGGCAGACGCAGCGGACTTAAAATCCGCCGGCTAACAGCCGTGAGGGTTCGAGTCCCTCCACCCCCATGAAAAGCCATGATACTGAGCGACAGAAGCATAAGAGAACTGATAGAAGAGGGAAGATTAAGCATAGAACCCTTCAGAGAGGAAAACTTACAGGCTTCCTCTCTGGACCTGACACTGGGAGAGGATGCCATACTCTACAGGGCGGAGTGCATAGATATAAAGAACCCGCACATACCTGTAGAAAGGCTCACCATACCAGATGGCGGTCTCCTTATACCACCCAAAGCCTTTCTTCTTGCCACCACTGAAGAATACATAAAGCTACCAGAGGACATCACCGCCTTTGTGGAGGGAAGGTCCTCTCTGGGCAGGCTTGGACTTTTTATAGAAAACGCGGGTTGGGTGGATGCGGGCTTTGAAGGTCAGATAACTCTGGAACTATACAACGCCAACAGCTGTCCTATAAGGATATACAAAGGTGTGCGCATATGTCAGATTGTGCTGGCAAGGCTTGACAGGAGAGCTGAAAAACCATACAGGGGAAAGTATCAGGGTCAGAAGGGGACCACGCCCTCCAGGGTATACCTGGACTTTGATGGTCTAAAATAGTGGCATGCTTTTAAGCTTTATACTCCTCTACATATTCGGGACGCTACTCTTAGGTGTGTTGGCAAGCACTTTTGTAAAAACTTCAAAGGATTACATCCTCGCAGGTAGAAGCCTCCCCCTGTATATGGCAACCTTCGTCACCTTTGCCACCTGGTTTGGTTCTGAGACGGTGCTGGGTGCTTCTTCGGTGATGGCAAAGGAGGGTCTTATTGGCGTAATAGAAGACCCTTTCGGTGCCGCCCTCTGTCTCATACTTATAGGTCTCCTGTTTGCCAAACCCCTCTACCGTATGAACCTCCTTACCATGGGAGACTTTTACAGGGTTGTCTATGGAAGAAAGGTTGAGGTGGTGGCAAGTCTTGCAATGGTCTTCTCTTACTTCGGGTGGATAGGGGCGCAGATGGTAGCCATAGGTATCATCCTTCAACTCCTTATAGGTATTCCGCAGGTCTGGGGCATAATTCTGGGCTTTGGGGTAGTGCTCTTCTACACCTTTCTGGGAGGTATGTGGGCGGTTTCTCTGACAGACTTCCTGCAGACGCTGATGATAATCGTGGGGTTGGTGGCGGTTCTCTATGAGGTTTCCTCTGGCTTTTCTCAATTGGTGCCCGTTCTTGCCTCGCAACCTCCTGAGTTTTACAGGTTTCTGCCGGAGCCAACGCTCAAGGACGCACTTTTATACCTGTCCGCCTGGATTACCATAGGTCTTGGCTCCATACCCCAGCAGGATGTATTCCAGAGGGTCATGTCCTCAAGAAGCGAGAGGGTTGCGGTGCTCTCCACCCTTATTGGCGGCATCCTCTATCTCACCGTCGCCCTTATACCCCTCCTTCTTGCGGTCTTTGCCCGCGTTAAGCACCCGGAGCTTTTAGATATAGACCCTCAGCTGATGCTACCTACCATGATAAAGGAACACGCCAGCCTTCCCACAAAGGTCTTCTTCTTTGGTGCTCTTCTCTCTGCCATCATGAGCACTGCCAGCGCCGCCACGCTCGCACCCGCCTCCGTGCTCAGCGAAAACCTCATAAGACCTTACATAAAGGGTATATCTGACAGACAGTTTCTCTGGCTTACAAGGTTCTGCGTTTTACTTGTTTCTCTCGTTTCTCTTATTTTTGCTCTGTCAGGTGAATCTATATACCAGCTGGTTGGGAGCTCCTCCGCCCTGAGCTTAGTTTCCCTTTTTGTTCCACTAGTTGCAGGTCTGTATCTTAAGAGCTCCAACCCTACCTCCGCCATGGCTTCCATGCTTTCAGGCTTTCTAAGCTGGGTAGTGTTTGAGTATATCCTTCAGAGTGAGTTTGCCCTGCTCCTAGGTCTTGCCTTTAGCGCCAGCTCTTACCTGCTCTTCAGCCTGATATGGAAAAGGTAGCTCTAAGAAAACTCACAGAGGTCGGAAGACTTCTCTACGCGGAAGGTCTTGTGGATGCAAGGGCGGGAAACCTTTCCTGCAAAGTGGGTAATGAGCTTATCATAACCAGAAGGGGTAGCCATTTAGGAAGGCTCAAAGAATGGGATTTTATAAAAATTCCTATAGAAGAAAGCTCTATACTCGAAGAGCGAGCTTCCTCGGAGCTCCT
>JBCNVH010000081.1:0-3515 GCA_039630295.1 Aquificaceae bacterium
AAGGCTAAGGAGGGCATGGTTCACCACAAGAAGGTCTGCGGACTTTTCAAGCCTTTTGAGCCTTCCCCAGTAATAGCATTCCTGCCTGTATTTGCACATGTTTCTGTAGTGGGGCGTGCAATAATCCTCTTCCACACAGAGCTTCTCCCTGAGCTCTGGTTCTATACTCAGAAACTCAAAATCGCCATCCCAGTTTCCTTCCATCGCCAGCTGGAGCTCCGAGGGTAGTTTATCCGGTGGCATATCGTGATACCTGTCAAGGCAAAGGTAGTTAGACTTACCCTTCAACACCAGATAACTCACCTCCCTGCCGTATATGTAGGCATAGTATGACCTGAGGGTTTCTATGTCCTTCCTGAGCTGTTCCTGAAGTAGCTTGGTTCCCGTGGATATTATGGCTTTCTGTTCCCTTTCCATAAGGGGTATGAGGTAGCCGTAGGTTTTCCCCGTTCCTGTGGGTGCCTGAACAATCTTTATTGTGTTGTTGCCTTCCTCTATGGCGGACAGGACTATGTCAAAAAACTCCTCCTGAGCCTTTCTTCTCTCCAGTCCCTTTCTTAGCAGGAATTGGTAAACCTGTAACATATAGTAAAATTCTACGCCATGGAAAGTTTTCTGGTTACAGGTTGTGCAGGTTTTATAGGATGGAAGGTTTCGGAGAAGCTCCTGCAGAAGGGTTATCGCGTGGTAGGTATAGACAATATGAACCAATACTATGACCTAAAACTCAAGGAATACAGGCTTGAAATTCTTAAAAAATACAGAAACTTCAGGTTCTATGCGGTTGATGTGGAAGATTTGCCCTCTTTACGGAAAGTCTTTCTTGAAAACAGTTTCCACTGTGTAATAAATCAATCTGCAAGGGCGGGTGTAAGGTATTCCATGGAGAACCCCCATATCTACTTCACCACCAACACGATAGGCACGCTGAACCTCTTAGAGCTCTGTAGGGAAAGGGATGTGAAAAAGTTCGTCCTTGCCTCCACCTCTTCTCTCTACGCCGGTCAGAGCATGCCCTTCCGTGAAGACCTTCCAGTAAATACACCCATATCTCCCTACGCAGCCTCTAAGAAGTCCGCGGAGGTTCTCTGCTACACTTACCATTACCTTTACGGTATAGATGTCTCCGTGGTCAGATACTTCACCGTATACGGACCTGCAGGCAGACCTGACATGAGTGTCTTCAGGTTTATAAAGTGGGTCCTTGAGGAAAAACCTTTAGAGGTCTTTGGGGACGGCACCCAGAGTAGAGACTTTACCTATGTGGAGGATATAGCGGAAGGGACCATACTGGCAACAAAACCCCTGGGCTACGAGATAATAAATCTGGGCAACAACCATCCCCACAGCCTTCTTGAGCTCATAGGTCTTATAGAAAGATACACGGGGAAAAGGGCAAGGCTGGAGCTGAAAGAATTTCACAGGGCGGACATGAGAGCAACCTGGGCGGACATTTCAAAGGCGGAGTCTCTTCTTGGCTGGAAACCCACCATGAGCCTTGAGGAGGGCATAAAAAGAACGGTGGAATGGACACTGGCAAACTGGGACTGGGTTAAGACTGTTAAAGTTTAGAAATCTCTCTTTGGCTATGGGTGTGATATGGGTTAAAATATGAGAAAATGAGACTTCTTGTGCTCGCCTCCGAATCAAAGAGGAGGGTGCAGATACTTAGTATGCTGGGTTTTAAGTTCCTTGTCATACCTTCCTATGTAGAGGAGAGACATAGGGGGGCACCCGTGCTAACCGCAAGAAGGCTTGCCTTTAAAAAAGCCTTCACCGTATGGAAGGACTATAAGTTTGCCACCGTGCTGGGTGCGGACACCATCGTTGTTCTGGGGAACAGAATAATGGGAAAGCCTCTGGATAAGGAAGATGCAAAGGACATGCTCAGGTCCCTTTCGGGGAGGTGGCACAGGGTTATAACGGGTGTTTGCATCATACACCCTAAGGGTAAGGTTAGCTTTCACGATACTGCCTGGGTTAAGTTCAGACCTGTGAAGGAAGAGGAGATAGAAGAGTATGTGGAAAGAGAGGAGCCTATGGATAAGGCAGGTGCTTACGCCATTCAGGGTATGGGTGCAAGGTTTGTGGAGAAAATAGTGGGAGACTTCTACACGGTGATGGGTCTTCCTGCCAGCAAAACCTACGGAGTGCTTAAGAATGTTCTGGATTAGTTTACTTCTTATATTTATCTGTGGATGTTCCGCCCTGGTGGAAGGAGAAAAGAGCAGGCTGGATACGGGCGGGGGTATGCAGATACACCTACAGCACAGGAGGTAAGCTATGCCTTTAAAAGTGGGTGAGCTGGTTCCTAACTTTGAGCTCTCGGATATAGAGGGCAACTTCTACAGCCCTCAGGAAGTGCAGGGCAAGAAGCTTATTGTTTTCTACAAAACCACGTGTCCCACCTGCCAGCTAACCCTGCCCTTTGTAGAAAAGCTCTACAGGCTCTACCACAATCATATATCTGTCTGGGCTGTGGTCCAGGACCCTGAACAGGAAGCTTTCAAGTTTGCCCAGAACTACGGTCTCACCTTTCCCCAACTTATAGATTACCCGGAATATGGAGTATCCATAAAATATAAAGTGCAAGTTGTGCCCACTCTTTACCTTGTAGAAGAGGGAGGAAGGGTGGAGTTTGTAAGCCATTCCTTTGTCAAGGCAGACCTTAGAAAGCTCAACGAACTTCTGGCTTTTTCTGCGGGTGTCCTACCGCAGGACATCTTCGCAGGGCAGGAGGTGCCCGAGCAAAAACCCGGCTGAAGCTCCAGAAGCAGGCGTTAGGTTAACGCCATGGTTTGTGATAGGCTGAAGGAGGTCGAGGAAAGGATACTGAGAGCCTGTGAGAGGTCCGGGAGGAAGAGGGAAGAGGTTTTATTGCTGGGTGCCTCCAAGGGGGTGCATGTGGAACGGCTCAGAGAGTTTTTCTCCTGCGGGCTAAAGACTTACGGTGAGAACCGTGTTCAGGAGTTTCTTAGAAAACAGGAAGAGCTAAAGGAGCTGCCTATAGACTGGCACTTTATAGGAAGGCTCCAGAGCAACAAGGTCAAGTATGTGATAGACAAGGTGAGCCTTATACACTCTCTGGACAGAGAGAGCCTGCTGGAGGAGCTCCGAAAAAGGGCTGGTGCCATGGGTAAGGTGCAGGAGGTTCTCATAGAGGTAAATGTGGGCGGTGAGGAGACCAAAGGTGGTGTGGAGCCTGAAAACTTAAAGACCTTTTTCGAAAGCTGTCTGAAAGCTAAAGAGCTGAAAGTTTTAGGTCTTATGTGCATACCACCTTACAGAGAAGACCCTCAGAAGGTAAGAGGCTACTTTGCCCTGCTGAGAAGGCTAAGAGACCAGCTGGAGGCGGATTTTAGGGTGAGCCTTCCCCACCTTTCCATGGGCATGTCCCATGACTTTGAGGTAGCTATAGAGGAAGGGTCCACCATCGTAAGAATAGGTGCTTTACTCTTTGGAGCCAGGGGTTAATGTAAAGGTTTGAAGTCAAGTATGTCATTCAGGTCTTTTTC
>JBCNVH010000082.1:0-8980 GCA_039630295.1 Aquificaceae bacterium
TGGTAAGGTGGTAAAGGCTGTTAGCGTGGCAGGATAATGCCCATCAGGTTTTTAACTGCAGGCGAATCTCATGGTAAGGCTTTAGTTTGCCTTCTTGAGGGTATTCCCGCAAACCTTGAGCTTTCCTCCGACTACATAAACAGAGAACTCCAAAGAAGGCAGAAAGGCTACGGCAGGGGCGGGAGGATGAAGATAGAGAGCGATAAGGTTGAGTTTCTCTCAGGTCTTCGTTTTGGAAAAACTCTCGGAAGCCCAATTGCAATGGTTATATGGAACAGGGACTGGGAAAACTGGCAGGACAAGATGGCATACGAGGGCGAGCCTTCGGAGAAGGTGGTGCCCTTCACAAGACCAAGACCTGGACATGCAGACCTGGCAGGGGGTATAAAATACAACCAAAGAGACCTCAGAAACATACTCGAAAGAGCCTCCGCAAGGGAAACAGCGGCAAGGGTGGCGGTGGGTGCGGTGTGTAAGAGGTTTCTTGAGGAGTTTGGCATAAGGATAGGGAGTTATGTGGTGAGCATAGGGAATCTAAAGCCTCCTCTGAAAGAGCAGGAGCTCCTCAGAAAACATGAGCTTGCGGAGACTTCCGAAGTGCGTTTCCCGGACCCATCAAAGGATGGAGAGTTTGTAAAGCTTATTGACGAGGCGAGGGAAAGGGGTGAAAGTCTTGGCGGTGTCTTTGAGGTCTTTGCGGTGGGAGTGCCACCCGGTCTTGGTAGCCATATCCAGTGGGATAGAAAAATAGACGGCAGGATAGCCCAGGCTATGATGAGCATACAGGCGATAAAGGGTGTGGAGATTGGCGGAGGGTTTGAACTTGCAAGCAGGTTTGGCTCTGAGGTGCAGGACGAGATAGGCTGGTCGGAGGATAGGGGATATTTTCGCCATACGAACAATCTGGGTGGAACCGAGGGCGGTATAACCAACGGTATGCCTATAGTGGTGCGATGTGCTATGAAGCCTATACCCACCCTTACAAAAGCCCTAAGAAGCGTGGAGATAAATAACAGGGAGGAAGTGAGGGCAGGAAAGGAAAGGAGCGATGTGGTGGCTGTGCCTGCTGCCTCCGTGGTAGGGGAAGCCATGCTCGCCCTTGTGCTTGCGGATGCACTCCTTGAAAAGTTTGGTGGAGATTTTATAGAGGAGATAAGGGAGAGGTTTGAGAGGTATAGGGAATATGTTAAAGATTATTGAGGAGGTAGGAAAGGCTACACTCCTTACCCTCTGGGGTCTATCCTACCTGTTTGGAAACCTCCAAGGGCAACCCACTTTGTAAAACAGCTGGCTTACCTTGCTTCTGAAACTGTTCGTAGTGGTTATTACCTCCTATTCTGGCGGTGTTATAGCTCTTCAAACTTATAGCACTTTTCACAGGTTCAATGCGGAGTTTCTAATAGGTGCGGTGGTAGCTATATCCATGGGAAGGGAGCTAGAACAGTTTATCGCTTCTTTGATGGTGGTGGCAAGGGTTGGCTCTGCCATGACAGCCAACATAGGCACTATGAGGATAACAGAGCAGATAGATGCTCTGGAAGTAATGGGTATAAACCCCAGGAGCTATCTGGTTAGCCCCAGATTGTTTGCGGGTGTGGTGGGTGTCCCTATGCTGGTAGTGCTTGCAGACCTTTCGGGGATTTTTGGGGGTTGGTTCGTGGCGGTAAAACTTTTTGGTGTAAACGAATACCTCTTCTTGGAAAAGATGAAAGACCTTACCGAGCTCTACGACTTTCTGGGAGGTCTTTACAAGGCAGTCTTTTTCGGCTTTATAATCTCTGCGGTGAGCTGTTACTTTGGCTACTACACCAAAGGTGGCACCGAAGGAGTAGGAAGGGCAACCACCAACAGCGTGGTAACCTCTTCCATGCTCATACTTATATCCGACTACTTCCTGACTGCAGTCATATTTTAGGTATAATGGTAGAAAGAAGGCAAAAGGTGAGAAGAATAGTTCGCTTGCTTACCCTGTCCTTTTCGGCGTATTTTAAAAGCTTAAAGTTTGACCTTTTAGGTGCTGTGAAAACTTTTAATGGAGTAAAGAATATAAGAAGACAGGCACGGGAAGTCTTTGAGGTGAAGTAATCGGTGAGTGTAAAGCTGTGGCGAGAGCTGATAGAAAAAAGGCTCAGAGAGCTCCTCAAACCCTTTGAGCCAAATATACTCTACCAAGCTATGTCCTACTACCTTTTTCAGGAGGGTAAGAGGATAAGACCACTCCTGCTCTGTGCGGTCTGCGATGCCTTGGGTGGTGATATGGAAGATGCCATAACCGTGGGCTGTGCGGTGGAGGCAGTTCACAACTACTCACTTGTTCACGATGACCTGCCAGCTCTTGACAACGATGCCTTTAGAAGGGGCAAACCTTCCTGTCATATGGTCTTTGGAGAAGATATAGCCATACTTGCAGGTGATGCTCTTCTAACCTTTGCCTTTGAAATACTCTCGGACAAGAAAAACTTCAAAAGTCTATCGGAGAAGGAACTTCTCTTGCTTGTAAAAGAGCTCTCTATAAAATCTGGCTACAGGGGTATGGTGGGCGGTCAGGTGCTGGACATAAGAGGTTTATCCAGCCATGAGGAGATTAGCCTTAAGAAGACCGCACAGCTCTTTTCCTTTTGCTTTCTGGCAGGTGGCATTGTGGCGAAGAAATATGACCTGATAAAAGGGCTTGAGGAGCTGGGGCTGGAGTTTGGTCTTATCTTCCAGATGAAGGATGACTACAGAGATAAAGATGGTTTTTACAGCCTTTACGGTGAGGAGCTCCTGGAAAGGTTAAAAGGTCTTTCAGAAGAATACAGGGCTCATCTGAAGGGTCTGGGGCTATTTACCGAGGAACTTAAGGAGCTGTTGGATAGGGTGGGCTGTTTCTAAGCCTCTTTTTAGGCTTATAATTATAACTTATGGGAAAACAAAGAGTTCAGGATTTGGCAAAAGAGCTCGGTGTGCCGGTAAAGAAAATCCGGGAGGTTCTCAAGGAGTGGGGTATAGACAAGGGAAACTTCGCTTACCTTGACGAGGAGGAAATTCAGATAATTTATGATAATCTGCCCCTTTCAAAGGAAAAGCCTGCAGAAAATGGTAGTGTGACGTCGGTGGTTGAGGAAGTTCCGTCCGCACCAGAAAAACCCAAGGAGGAACCCCCTGCCCCAAAAAAGGAAATGAAAAAACAAAAGGAACTTCGTTCAAAAGACTACAGACCTCAGGAACAAAAACCGAAGCAACCCCTCAGAGAACAAGCCCCAGCAAGGAAAGAAAAGGTGGCTGAAAAGCCACCAAGACATGAGGAGAGAAGACCCTTTCCCCCAAGAGTGCCTTCGCCCCCACCCATGCCACCCCCACGCGAGCAGAAGGTGGAAGAAAAGCCACAAAAGGCACAACCGGCAAAGGAAAAGCTCAGCAAGGGTGAAGAACAGATATTAAAGAAGCTGGAACAGCAAATAAGGAAGGAAAGGAAAGAGGAAAAGGAAGAGGAGATAAAAATAGTTCAGATACCTGAAGTGGTCACCGTAAGAGAACTGTCTGAGCCTAAAAGACACCACCCAATCAAATAATGGCGGAGCTCCTAAAAAGGGGTATTCTTGCCACCATAAACCAGACAGTTCCCTCAGAGGTTGCCCTTCAGGTGGCTGAAGCTCTCGGTTTTCTTGCAGAGACAAGGTCAGAGGAGATAAAGGAAGAGGAAGAAGTTCTTGAAGAGGGCACCCACCCAAGACCGCCTGTGGTGGTGGTAATGGGTCATGTGGACCATGGAAAGACTACCCTTCTGGATACTATAAGAAAGACCAGAGTGGCGGAGAAGGAAAAGGGCGGTATAACTCAGCATATAGGTGCCTCTGTGGTTGAAACACCTGACGGAAGAAGGATAACCTTCCTTGACACCCCGGGACACGAAGCTTTTACCTCTCTAAGGGCAAGGGGTGCTCAGGTTACCGATGTGGCGGTCCTTGTGGTGGCTGCAGATGATGGCGTTATGCCCCAAACGGTAGAAGCCATAAACCACGCAAAAGCCTTCAACGTGCCCATAATAGTGGCAGTGAACAAGATAGACAAGCCAGGGGCAGACCCGCAGAAGGTCAGGAGAGAGCTCTCCGAGCTTGGTCTCATACCGGAAGAGTGGGGTGGAGACACGATTTTCGTGGATGTATCCGCAAAGACAGGTCAGAATGTGGACAGCCTTCTTGAGTATATACTCCTCCTGGCGGACTTACTCGAGCTTAAGGCGAACCCAAACAGACCTGCAAGGGGCACCATAATAGAGTCAAAGCTTGACAAGCAGAGGGGTGTGGTTGCCACCGTGCTGGTGCAAGACGGCACTCTCAGGATGGGTGATATCTTCGTAGCCGGAACCACCTTCGGACGCATTAGAGCCATGTTTGACGATAAGGGCAGGAGAGTAAGGGAGGCAGAGCCCTCAACACCTGTTGAAGTTCTCGGTTTTGAAGACCTACCAATGGCAGGAGACCAGTTCAGGGTGGTGGAAGATGAAAGAAAAGCGAGGCAAATAGCGGAGCAGAGAAAGCTCAAAAGAGAGCAGATGGAAAAGGTGGCAAAGGGGCTTGTGCTTGAGGAGGTCTTCAAGAAGATACAGGAGGGTGAGCTCAAAGAACTGAGGCTTATAGTCAAGGCGGATACGGTCGGCTCCTTAGAAGCTCTCAAAAAATCCTTCTCCGAGCTCTCAACGCCGGAAGTATCCCTGAGGATAATCCATGGAGATGTGGGGGGTATAACGGAGAACGATGTGATGCTTGCAAAGGCGAGCGGTGGTCTGATAATAGGTTTTAACACAAGACCTGATCTGAAGGCAAGAGAGACCGCCGATGCGGAGAAGGTGGACATAAGGCTATACAGCATTATCTACGAAGCCATTGAGGACGTAAAGAAGGCTCTCAAGGGTATGCTGAAGCCTGTGGAGAAAGAAGTCTTCCATGGCTCTGCGGAGGTCAGGGCAACCTTCAAAATAAAAGGGGTAGGAACGGTAGCAGGTTGCTATGTGATGGAGGGAAAGATAATCAGAAACGCGAGGGCAAGGCTTATAAGAAGCGGGGTTGTCATCTTCGACGGCAGGATAGAGGGTCTAAAAAGGTTTAAGGAGGATGTGCAGGAGGTTGCCAGAGGCTTTGAATGCGGTATAAAACTCAAGGACTACAACGATATCAAGGTGGGTGACATCATAGAATGTTACGAAGTGAAGTTAGAAAGACCTCAATAAACCTCAACGAGGTATACACCACTATACAGGGCGAAGGGCTTCTTCTGGGAACACCCTCTATTTTCATAAGAGTTCAGGGCTGTAATCTAAGATGTCCTTGGTGCGACCAGCCCTCCGCCCTTTCCTTCAAAGATAGTCCTGTAGGGATTGATGACCTGCTCAGGATTGTGGAAACTTATCCTCATACCCATGTGGTAATAACGGGTGGTGAGCCTTTCACCGAGGAGGCTCTGCCCGAACTTGTTAAAGAGTTAATAAAAAGGAAAAAGTCCGTTCAGATAGAGACCAATGGCACCCTCTGGCAGGATGCTCTTGAGGATACAGCCCACAGGCTTCACATAACCTGTTCTCCAAAGGCTGTGGCTGGCTGGGAGGTGCACCCTAAGATAAGGGAGTATGCCAGGGAGCTGAAATTTGTGGTGGAGGAGGACCTGAGCCTGGAAGTCCTTTTTAGTTTCAGGGACTTCCTGCAGAAGGGATGTGTGGTGCTACAGCCGGAGGGAAACAAAAAGGTTTTTCTGGAAAGTGCTAGCTCAAAACCAACTTCTGAGCCTGGGCCATCAGGTCAGGGTAATTCCGCAGGTGCATAAGCTCTTTGGGATTGAGGTAACCTTCTGGGTTCCCGGAAGAAATATTCCACAATAGCCAAATAGATAGCCTTCGCAAAGTCTTCCTGAAAGCCTGCCTCCGACATCATAAGCACCTCTTGCGGGTTTGTCATAAAGCCCACCTCTACCAGCAGTGATGGTATGCCCGGGGTCTTTAGAACCGCAAAGCCAGCCCTCTGTATGCCTCTGAAGTGCACATCTCTTCCCAGCTCCCTTCTAACCACTTTTACAAGCCTTTGACCGAATACAAAGCTTTCGTTTAAGGTTACATCCATGGCGAGGTCTGCGAGCACAGCCTTTGCAGGCACAGGTATATCAGACCTTCCAAAGACAAGGGTGGCATACTGTTCACTGCTAAGGATATGCTGGCGTCTCTTCTGAGCCGCCTCGGAGGATATGGCAAATATGGTGGTTCCTCTGGCGTTGGGCAACTTTTGAGGGTGAGCGTCCGCATGTAGGCTCAGGAAAAGGTCCGCCCTGCTTTTAAGGGCTATTCTTGCTCTTTCCTGAAGGGGGACAAAGGTATCGTCTTTGCGGGTCATTATAACCTGAAAGCGTCCGTCCTTCTCAAGCAGGCTCACCAGCCTCCTTCCTATGGACAGAACCACATCCTTCTCTCTTATACCCATGAAGCCAACAGCTCCAGGGTCATGTCCGCCGTGTCCTGGGTCTATTACCACAACCCTCCTCTGACTTAGGGACTGCCCTCTCCTTACCTCGTTTATAACCTTCAGGTCATGCGGGAGGTCTTTGTCTTTAAGCCTTCGGACGAAGGCAGGGTCCACTATCTCTATAAGCTCCTCCTCCAGTTTTGCCCTCTGCTCTTCATGTGTTTCTTTATAGTAAAGGTCTATAACTATGCGGAAAGGTTCCTGAAGGGAAAAGGCTTTTACCCCTTCAAAGTTCCTGTCAAAGACCAGCCTGGTCCCCCAGGGATGTTTTCCTGCCCGCACCTGAATAGAACCGGAGGGTCCTACCTCTAAGCTTTCCATAATATCCACCACCACCCTTTTAGGGTTTTCAAGGGTGTAAACCCTGTAATCCACAGCCCCTTCCAGCTGCAGGACTATCCTTTCCTTTTCAGGATACTTCCCTGACCGCAGGCTAACCTTTTGAGGAAAGCCTATACCAAGGAGCAGGCTAAAAATTACCAAAATCTTCAGGAACATGCACCTCCTCCTCTACCTCGGAGTATCTTGTTGCCCAGGCAGGCCTGGGAAACCTTACCATCATGGGGTTTGGTATATCAGGCTGATAAAGTATCATGGTGCCCTTCTTTAACATTATAGCCCTCTGTCTGAAATTACCCGTAAGGTATTCGTACTCCTTACCCAGGACCTCACTGGAGTCCATCCTGCCCAGCACCTTCAGGGCGGAGTTTGCCACAACCCTCTTTTCCACCTCGCTCGCGGTCTGCTGTGCACCTATCAGTATCACGCCCAGGCTCCTTCCCCTCTCCGCAATGTCCAGCACCACATCCTTGATAGGGCTCCAACCCTCTTTGGGTGCATACTTGTTGAGTTCGTCAAGCACCACAAAAACTTTAGGGTAGGGCTTGCCTATGTTTTCCTTCTGCCTGAACACCTTCTTGAGTATGGCACCGACTACGAACATCTTTCCTATGCTATGGAGACCGCTTATGTCCACCACAGAGAGTCTGTTATCTTCCCATCTTGGCGGTTTTGAGGTGTCTCTTATGAGCCTTCTCAAGTGCATACAGGCTCTGCTAAACCTCCTGAAAAAGGCGTAGGCGGTCTGGACCTGCGCATCCCCAAACCAGCTCCTGTAGAGCTCTGAGCTTTTATTCTGCTCCTTATCCCTTATGGCTTCCTCAAGACGTTCCTCAAGGTCCGAAAGGCTCTCTATATCTCTGGAAAAGTCATCCAAAAGCCGTCCGGAAGGGCTGTTCTGAGAAAGGGCGTAGAGCTTGTTGGCTATCCTGTCTATCACATAATGTATGTTGGAAACACCCTCCTCACCTTCAGTAAACATGAACCTTATAAGACCCTCCTCCGCAAACTCCCTCATACTCCAGTAGAAAGGAGATACCCTTTCATCAAGCCTTTCACAGTCTGGCACGTCAGGGTTATTTAAGGAAGGTGGCACATAGAAGGTGGTGTTCCTGAAGGGTTCAGCCCTAAGACCCATGGCTTCATAAACTTTCCTGTCCTCTTCTCCCAGTATCTTGCTTCTTTTATCAAGCCAGAGAAGGTCCTTGCCCTTTACGTTGAAGATGATGCCATGAATACGGTCCCTGTCTTTTGCCTTTTCAAGTATGGAGTAGAGCAAAAAGAGGGCGTAGGAGGTCTTTGTCGCAATACCAGACATGCCCGATATGCTTACATGGGCACCCTCCACACCGTTCAGGAAGTGATAGTTTACATAAACCACGTTGCCGTTCCTGTCTACACCCGCAGGTATCTTCTCTTTCATATGGTCGTAGTAGAGAGCTCTTTCGAACTCCTTCCCACTTGCTCTATAGACTGCATCCCCGGGTGAGGGCGGAAGGAAGAGCTCAGGTTCAATCCTTGTTACATTAACCTTTGCCACATAGGCTATGTTTACCGGTATTACCCCCTTGCTTACCAAGTGCGCATCGTAGACAAACTCTGCCCCTTCCAAGAATTTATAGACCTCCACCACAAGACCGTAGTATTTTATCCTCTGATTACTTGAAGTGCTCTCTGCAAAGAGCACGTCATCCAGCTGGACCACCTGACCCTCCTCCACACCTATCCAGAACTCAAGGGGGCTGATAGGCTTGGGTGCTGAGTACTATTCCCACCCTCATGTAAAAAATATAACATCTCAGAGTGGGCAACGGGAGACCTTTTGCAAAGCAAACCACTACCTTTATAACTAAAGTTTTGCACGATCTGACAGAAACACTTTAGATTATTCCTCAAACACCAAGAAGGAGGAAACATCCATGACAACAGAACTATTCAAATACGAATGCTTCCTAAGCATATTCTCCAACAAACCCTATACCCTATCCTCACGTGGCCAAGGTCGTCTCCACCTCCACCCTCTCAAAATTCCTCTCAAGCTCTCACTTCAACCCCTTGCCCCTTATATCCGACACACTGAGAAAAATACTATCCACAATAAACCATGACACAGCTTTCCTTATCGCAGATACCTCACTACTCAGAAAGTC
>JBCNVH010000083.1:0-18395 GCA_039630295.1 Aquificaceae bacterium
GTCATCTCCGGATGGACAAAGGAGGGTGAATTCAGCAGGTCTGCCACTTCCTCGGGTGTAAACTCTTCTCCTATCCTGCCATCAGCTATAAGGTTGAAAATCAGCTTGTCGTATACGCGGTCAAAGTCCTGATCGGTGAAGGGGTTTTCCTCCCCACAATCCTCGCAGTGCCAGACGGGAATCCTGTGACCCCACCATATCTGACGGGATATGCACCAGTCTTTGAGGTTTTCCACCCACTGCAGGTATACCTTTGACCAGTTCTCCGGTATAAACCTTATAAGACCTTCCCTTACCACCCTCAGAGCTGTATCCCTTATCCTTGGGTCTGAGACCTTCAAAAACCATTGATTGGAAACCATGGGCTCCAGCACTGTCTTACAGCGGTAGCATTTGCCTACCGCATGTTTGTGGCTTTCCACCTTCTCCAGAAGTCCCAGCTCCTCAAGTCTTTCCACTATTCTCTTCCTTGCGGTGTATCGGTCAAGACCCGCAAACTCTCCTGCGTTCTCGTTCATATGGGCAAAATCGTCCATTACCTGCACGAAGGGAAGTCCGTGAGCCTTACCCACCTCAAAGTCCACAGGGTCGTGGGCTGGGGTAACCTTTACCGCACCCGTTCCAAACTCGGGTTTTACGCGTTCGTCCGCCACTATGGGTATGAGGGGCTCCACCTCCGAGCCATCCATTGCTAGTCTCTTACCTTCCACCAGCGGAAGCATGAGCCTTTTACCCACCAGTTCTCTGTATCTTTCGTCCTCCGGATGGACTGCCACTGCGGTGTCTCCCAGCATGGTCTCCGGTCTTGTGGTGGCAACCACTACAAAACCTGAGCGGTCTTCGAGGGGATAGCGTATGTAGTAAAGCTTTCCTTCTTCCTCTTCGTGCTCCACCTCAAGGTCCGACAGGGCGGTCAGGTCCTTGGGACACCAGCTTACCATATACTCACCCCTGTATATGAGACCTTCCTCGTAGAGCCTTCTGAAGGCGTGGCGGACAGCCCTTGAGAAGCCTTCGTCAAGGGTAAACCTTTCCCTCTTCCAGTCCACGCACACACCTAACTTCTCCAGCTGCTCTCTTATGGCTTTCCTTGACAGAGGCACCCACTCCCAGACCCTTTTCAGAAACTCTTCCCTACCGAGCTCTAACCTGCTTATCCCCTTTTCCTGAAGTTGACGGTCAACCACATACTGGGTGGCAATGCCCGCGTGGTCAAAACCAGGCACCCACACCACCTGCCTGCCCCTCATCCTCTGCCACCTGCAGAGGATATCCTGAAGGGTGGCGTTCAGTGCATGACCCATGTGAAGAGAACCAGTTACGTTTGGTGGGGGAATAACCATGGAAAAACTCCCCTCCTCCGGAGGCTCGGGAAGAGAATAGAGGGCTTTCTCCACCCATTTTTTTGAATATTCCCGCTCTATGTTGCAATGGTCATACTGCCCTATGTCCTTCATAAAGAAAGGATTATACCATCTTAAGCCCCTTCAGCGACCACCCCCATAAGAAAGATACTTCAGAAGGTAATCATACAGGGATACATAGGCAAAAAGGAGGGAAAGCCATAGAAGGAGCTCTGCAGGACCCCGCTCAAAGGATAGGGCAATGAGGGTGAGAAACTCAAAAAAGGCTTTTGCTTTGCCCAGATAGGAGGCAGGCATGGCATAGCCCTTCTCCACCGACAGGCTCCGGAGGAAAGAGACGGAGAGCTCACGAACCAGCAGGAGCAGGAAGGGTAAAAGACCTATCTCCTGCCTGTAGAGAAAAAAGGAAAGAACTGAAAGCACAAAAACCTTATCCACGAGAGGGTCGAGAAGAAGTCCAAACTGGCTCACCCTGTTGTTTCTCCTTGCAAGCTCGCCGTCAAGCCAGTCAGATACACCCGCAAGGAGGATAAGAAAGCCTGCCAGGGTTGTCCTGCCTTCTACAAGAAGATAAAGGGTGGGCAGGGTAAGGAAGAGCCTGAAGAGGGTTATGGCTACGGGCATGGTGTCTATTTTAAGACACTTCAAGCCCTCTCTTTAGCCCTGCCATAGCCTCCAAAAGCTCCCCCACCTCGACGCCCAGTTCCCGGAAGGTAACTATCCTCTCCTTAAGCCTGTTTTTTTCAACCCCGGTAAGCTTTTCAAAGTAATCATAGTCCATGTCTATAAAGAGGCTTCCGTGGATGAGAAAGGCTTCCCTGAGAACCCTCATGGCGCAGGCGAGCACCTTTTTCCCTCCGTAGGTTAACTCACCCAGCGTGGGATAGAAGTAGCAGAAGTAACCTTCGTACCCGCCCCTGTAACTGCTCATCTCAAGCTCCGGCAGGACATCTCTGAGAGACTGAAGCAGGCGTCCCATGAAGTTTCTGTATATTTTGGTAAAGCTACCGCCCCAGTCTCCTCTTCTCCCCGCATAGGAGAAGGAAAGGTCCTGACCGTGAAGGAGCGCACCACCCCCTGTGGGTCTTTTCACAACGGGTATGGCAAGGGTGGGGCTTTTCTGAGAGTATCCTATACTCAGCGTGCTTTCCTTCCACCGGTATAACCTGAAGCTTGCCTACCCCACTCCTCAGCCGCCATGAGGTTTTCCAGGTCCTTTTTCATATTTTCCTGACCACTAAGGCTCTCCACATAAGCAAAATCATAGGTTTTCTGTCCCTGCACGGATTAATATTTTAAAGTTATGCGTTTTCTGGAGAAGGTATTCCGCAAAAAAGAAAGGGAAAAGCCTCAGGAAGTTCAGATAAAAACATCTAAGGGTGAGCTAAGGCTCTCCTTTGAGGATTTCCTCGATAAGGACCCGGATGCCCGTATAGAGGAGTTCTGGGTGGAAGCTATGGATGTCTCCGAGGATGGCTACTGGCTACTGGTGGGGAGGAGGCACGGTGTCTTTCAACTCTACGACTGGAAGGGCAGGCTTCACAGGCTCCCCTCAAGACCGCCCGCCCAGGTGGTGACGGAGGTTCTTTTTAAAGGTCCTTACCTTGCTCTTATCACACCCCCCTATCTGGTGGTCTACCTCCTTGAGGACAGAAGAAAAACCCAAACCTGGAAAAGCTTCAGAACCACGCAGGAGGGTGTGAGGGCTTCCGTTGGTCTTGATATAAGCGGCAACCTGCTCGCCTACGGTGTGGTGGGTGAGAGGGTTTACATTATAGACATATCGGGAGGCTTTGGCTCTGAAGGGCTTGACTTTAAGTCCCTTTTCTCCTATTCGGGGGCGGACATAGGAGAGCTCAGATGCATCAGGTTTCTGGCTTCCAACCGGCTTTTACTATCGGGCACAGGGGGTGTTGCTCTCTATGACCTTGGTGGAAACCTCATAAAGAGGTTAACACATCCCTCAGGAAGAGCGGTTCTGGCGCTAAAAAAGGGGGTTTTGCTCTCGGAGGGAGACCAGCTTTTCCTCTACGACCTGCAGCTTGAAGGACCCCTCCACACCCTGCGCACCCCCCTCAAGATAGCCCATATGGACCTTTCCCCGGACGGGGACTTCCTCTTCCTTGCGGATGGAGAGGAAAACAGGATGGGTATCGTGGACCTGTCAGACTTCCAGCTCCTGCAGGTTCTTGAAGGCGTTGGCTACTCAACGGTTAGGGTCTCCCCGGATGGCACGGTCTACACCTGCACTTATCAAGAGGAAGAAGAGAGGAAGCTTTACACGCTGAGAGCAATAAGCACAAACCTGACAGACTTTCTCTACGACAGAGATAGACAGACACAGATGGTAAGGAGGGCGGAGGAGGAGCTCCTTAAGCTCACGCGCAGGCTCAAAAAACTTACTCCGGGCTTTGACCCTTCAGAGCTGGAAGAGTATAAAAAGCTCCTTTCCCTGGACGCCCCCATAAGAGAGCTGAGAGAGGTTATAGAAAGGGCAAAGGATGCGGTGGAGGGGGCAAAGTTTGAGCTTTTCCTCAAAGACATGGAGTCCAGAATAGAGGAAGATACACTGAGCGGAGAAGACCTTAAAGAGGTGGAAAACCGCCTAAGGCTTGAAAGCGGTGAAAGGCTCTCCAGGCTTCAGGCTCTTAAAGTTTCCATGGAAGAGCACTTCCGCAGGAGAGTGGAGGAACACCTGCAGAGGGTAAGAGAAGCCATAGAACCTCTTGAGGTGGAGGACCTTAGAGACTTTGAAGCCCTTGAGGAGGTAAAAAGGGCAAGAGAGTTCTTCCTGAGACTGCCGAAGGAACTGGGAGAGAGAGCCAGGGGTGAAATTTCAAAACTTCTTCAGGAGAGGTTAATCCATAACCGGCTGAACAAATACAGGATAAGGGTAGAGGACGGTAGGGTCTTCTTCGGTCCTGAGGATTTTCCCCGCTTCTCCGGTGAGGGAAGAAAGCTCAGATGGAGGTTGAAGGTAGAAGACAGGCTTTTCCTGAAGGAAGGTGTCTATGTGAGGATAGCCTTTGAGAGGGAGGATGGAGTTCTCCTCGAGCCGAAAAGATACACGAACCTTATTCCCCAGGAACAGCTACGCTCTCTACCCCTCTGGATAAGACGCTATCTTAAACACCTGAACGGTCTCCTTGCCTATGAACCCAGAAGGACTCCCCTTTTCCTTTCTTACGAGGAGACCCCCTGGTTTGTAAAAAACCTTCAAAGGTTTGTTTCTCTCATAAAGGAACAGCTCCTTTATGGGGAGGGCATCCTCATTCTGGAAGGTGATGCGGGTGTGGGAAAGAACTTTCTCGTGGAGGTATTCTCCGCCCTGACCAACAGACCCCTTTACATAGTCCCCTGCAATTCCAAGATGGAAAAGGAAGACATAACCTTCCTCTACGAGTTTGACCCCAGAAGGGGCACAAGAAGGGTTTACTCGGACCTGGTAAAGGCGCTTCAGACACCGGGCGCAGTGGTATACTTCGATGAGATAAACACGCTACCCCCTGGAATGGTAAAGCTCTTCAACCCCCTTTTTGATTACAGAAGATATCTAAGCCTTCCAACGGGTGAAGTGATTAAAGCCCACAGGGATGTGGTGCTGGTGGGTGGCATGAACCCTCAGAACTATTTAGGTGTGTCCGAGCTACCACAGGACATAAAGTCGAGGGCGGACATCCTATATATAGATTATCCACCCTTTGAAGAGGAAGGTGGTCTCTACAGCCCGGACGAGGCTCTCATACTGAAGGACTATGTGGAAGAGCTCTCCTCTCTTACCGCGGAGGAGTTCCTATATTTGTGGCACAGGGTGGTGAACGGGCTCAGCGTGAGAGAGCTCGAGGGAAAGGAGAGGCTGGAGGGAAGCATCTGGAGGCTCTTTGAGCTTCTTAAGATAGCCAACGAGGTGAGGAAAGGTTACAGAGCCTACCAGACCCAGCGTTCAGAGGAGCCTGTGGACTTTGTCTTCTCTGTCAGGGATACCATAAGGTGCGCAAGGAGGCTCCGCAGGTATGCCAGTGTGAAGGAGCTGGTTCTGGATACCATACTGCCCAAAGTAAGCTCACCCCTTGAGAAGGAGATACTCAAGAACATCATAGAAAGGGTATAATAGAAGTGGATGGCAAAGAGGCTGGTGGTTCTGTCCTCCGATGAGCTTATCCTCTCCTTTCTCCTGCAAGGAGACAGACCCTACAGGATATGTGCGGAGGAGAGAGAGGGGAAAAGGCTCGTAGACAGCATCTTCAAGGGAAAGGTAAAGAGACTTGCCAGAGGTATGGAAGGTGTCTTTGTGGATGTGGGTCTGGGTAAGGATGCCTTCCTTCCCCTCAAGGGCGAGGAGTGCAGGGTAGGCGAGAGTTTAATAGTCCAGCTGGTCAGAGAGCCAGAGGAGGAAAAGGGGGCAAAGCTCACCACCAGCATAAAGCTGGTGGGGAAATACCTCGTATACTTTCCAAAGGGTAGGGAGATAAGATGTTCCAGCAAGGTGCAGATGGAGGAAAAAGAAAGGCTCTGCGCTATCCTTGAAGGTGAGCTGAAAGAGGAGGGTGTCATACTGAGGAGTTCCTCTGCCAAGGCGGAGCCTGAGAGGATAAGGGAAGAGCTCCAGAAGCTGAGAGAACTCTGGCAGTGGGTCCAGAGGAGGGCAAAGCTCCTAAAAAAGCCTCAGCTTATCCTTGAAGAGTATCCTTCCTACATAAGGCTTATAAGAGACCACTGGCAGGACCTTGAGGAAATTGTATCCGACGACCCCATAGTCTGGAACCAGATAACTTCCTTTCTTGAGGAGTTTGAGCCTGAAATGCTCAGGAAGAACCTTTACATAAAAGACCCCACCTCCTACCTTCAGAGATACGGGCTTCAGGATAGCCTGAGAAGTCTTTTTAATAAGGTAGTCTGGCTTAAGGGTGGTGGCTACATAGTTATAGAGGAAACGGAGGCTTTTACCATAATAGATGTGAACAGTGGAGACCCCGCAGGTTCCTGCCATGAGGAAAACGCACTAAGCACGAACCTTGAGGCGGTTGGAGAGATAGTTAGGCAGATACTGCTCAGAGACATAGGTGGTATAATTCTTGTGGACTTTATCGACATGAAAAAGCAGGAGAATAAAAACCTTATAATCAGCAAAATGCAATCCGCCTTCGGGGAGGAGTCCTGTAGTATTACCATATATGGCTTTACCAGGCTTGGCATATTGGAGATGGCGAGGAAAAAGACGGGCAGGAGTATAACCAAGACGCTCTCCGAACAGTGCCCCACCTGTTCTGGTAGAGGTTACATAAAAGGTTCCTCCCTTCTCCTTCTGGAGCTGGAAAAGGAGCTCATAAGTTACGGTCACAGGTCCGTGGAGGTGCAGGTGCATCCCTTGAGATACGAAAGGGTCAGGAAGGTTCTGAACTCCACAGGGCGCACCAACCTGCAGGTCAGGGAAAATCAGGAAGTAGGTATAAACCAATACAGCGTAAGCCATGCATAAGTTTATCCTTTTGCTCCTTATCCTTCTCTCCGGCTGTGCCAAGATGACGGAGGAGAAGAGGGCAAGGCTGGCAAGGGAAACCTACGCTCAGGGCATGTCCGCCTACACGAGGAAGGATTACCGGGAGGCGATAAGCAAGCTCAGAGAAGCTCTTAAGTACTTAGAAAACCTTACCCCTGAAGAGATAAAGTCCGCAAAGTATACATTGGGTGAAAGCTCCTACCTCAGGAAGGACTACATAAACGCCATAGTTTACCTCGAGGACTTTCTCTTCTACTACCCCGACAGCCCGGAGGCGGAGAGGGTCTACTTTATGGTGGTGGACAGCTACATGAAGGTGGCACCGGACGCTTACAGAGACCAGAGCTACACCCTCAAGGCAATAGACAGGGCTAAGGAGTTCCTGAGCAAGTATCCTAACAGCCCCTACGGTGACAGGGTTTTGGAGTCTATAGAGGGTGCCCACGCAAAGCTGGCAAGACACGAGTATCTGATAGGGAGGTTCTACGAGGACTTTGGTTATTACTATTCTGCCTCTCTTAGGTATAAGAACCTTCTTGTGAACTATCCGGGGCAGATTTCTGAAGTGGAAGTGCTCTACAGATACATAAAATCTCTGCTTCTGGTGCGTGAGCAGGCAAAGAAACAGGAAGTGAAGTTCAACCGGTGGATAAACTCCGCAAAGGAGGAGCTCAAAAAGGTAAAGAAGGAAGAGGACAGAAATGCCATTCAGAAGAGGATAGAATTCTTTCAGGGGGAGATAGAGCGATGGAAAAGCCTTGCGGAGGAGAGCTACAGAACCGCTCTGAAACACATGGAGACATACAGAGAAGTCTACGGGGAAAACCCTTACTACAGAGAACTCCTCAGGTATGCAAAACAGTAAAGAACTGCTAAAGATAATTAAAGAGCTCCTTGAGGATAAAAAGGCGGAGGATGTGGTGGTGCTGGATGTATCAAAACACACCAACATAGCGGATTACTTTCTTATAGCCACCGCCAACTCACCGGTGCACGCAAAAGCGCTACTGAAATACCTCCTTGAAGAGCTCCAGAAAAGGAACATAAGACCGGACCATGTGGAAGGGGGGGAAGAGAGCGGATGGATACTCCTCGACTTTATTGATATAATAGTTCATGTGTTCCTGAGGGAGTGGAGGGAATACTATGACCTTGAGTGGCTCTACTCCAGCGCAGAGAGGTTAAACCTATGAGCCTGATAAAGCTAATCTTAGCTCTGTCCCTTCTGCTCTTTTTTCTTCTCTTCATAGCTCAGAACGCAGGTTATGTGGATGTGGGCTTTTTCTACACCACCTACCGGATGCCCCTCTTTCTGCTCTTGCTCTTTACCTTCGCCCTCGGCTTTTTCCTTCCCTCTCTCTACTTCCTCTTAAGAGAGGCGGTATTGAAAAGGCATCTTCAGCATCTTGAGGAAGGGCTCAAAGAGTGGTCAAGGGGTTATGTGGGTAGGGCGGAGAGGTTTCTTTCCTCCGCAAGACCCTTTGAAGGAGTGAGGTCTCTTTTAACAGAGCTCCTCTGGAGAATGGGAGAGAGGGATAGGGTCATAAGGATGGAAGCCCCAGCGGTTGTGGGTGAGATACTGCTCAGAGAAGGTAAGGAGGAGGCGGAAGAGAGCTTCAAAGAGGCTCTATCAAAGGACCCGGAGAACCTGAGGGCACTCAAGGGACTGAGAGACCTTTATGCTCTGAGAGATGACTGGGAGAAAGCCCTTGAGTATCAGGAAAGGGTTCTTGAGCTGTGTGAGAGGTGGGAGAGGGAACAACAGAAGAGGGTTAAGGCGGAGATAATGGGGGAGGTCTACAGGAAAGGCGGAGGAGAGAGGTTTATAGAAAAGGCGGTGGACCTCTACACCACCCCCTTCCTCCAGGCCCTCTACATAAAACACCTCCTGTCTCAGGAAAGGGTGAAGGAGGCGAGAAAGCAGTGGGATAAGGTTTTTTCTCTCGGTTATCAGGAAGAGGTTCTCTGGCTTCTTATGGAAGACCAGGAGGTGCTCAGCAAACTCCTGAACTTTGTGGAAGTCAGGGCTGATGCCTTTTCTCCTGATACGCTTGCCATGGTATACATAAGGCTGAACCTGCTTACAAAAGCCAGAGAACTGGAGGACAGGCTGTCCCGGATTACAAGGGTTTTCCTCCAGAGCGCCCTCTCACACAGAGAACAGGACAAACATTGCATGGAAGCAATTAAAGAGCTCTTAAAACCCTTCCTATGCTCCTGTGGTAAGGCTTATAATATTTATAAGCCCCTGTGTGCAGGATGCTTCAGATGGGGTGAGTTAAGACTAAGGAGGGGTTTGAATGCTGGTGGACGTTCAAAAGAAAACTCATCAAGATGAAAGTGGTGTATTACGGTGTGGCACAGTCGGGAAAGACCACAAACCTTGAGAAGCTTTCGGAGAGGGAGGGTCTGAGCCTCTTGAAGCTGGACACGCAGGGAGAAAAAACCCTTGTCTTTGACTTTGCCACCAAAAGGGTAAGGTTGGGCGACCTGACCCTATCCTTTGCCCTTTACACCGTCCCTGGTCAGGACATATACAAGGATATAAGGCTGACAGTTCTTAGAGGTGTGGATGGTCTTGTCTTCGTGGTGGACTCCCAGAGAGAAAGGTTGAAGGAAAACATAGATTTCTATAAACTTCTCAAGACTGACCTTCTCCGCATCGGTAAAAGTCTTGAAGAAGTTTCTTTAGTCTTCCAATACAACAAGAGGGACCTTTCAAACGCACTTAGCTACGAAGAGCTGGAGAAAAGTATAAACCTTGACAGGTATCCTTCCATATGCGCCAGCGCCCTAAAGGGAGAAGGTGTTTCGGAGACCTTCGCGGCGATTGAGGACTACCTTATATCAAAGGTGAAAAGGATGCTATTATGATATCGGGCTATATAAGTTCACAGCAGGAACTGGTAGACCTGCTGAACGGTTGCCTTTTCGGTAAGGTAGGCATCCTCGACCTCTTTCTCGGAGTAGATACGGTTTCTCTGCGTATAGAGAGGGGTCTCATATGGGGTTTCAAGCTGGGTGGAGAAGAAAGCCCTCCAGAAGGCAACAAAAAAGCTATCCTTCTTTACCATCTTTCAGAGTTTATGGAAAGTCCTGAAGCCTTCTTCACTTTCCGAGAGGAGGAAAGAGAGGGGATGGTGGAGCTTGAGGAACCTCTGTCGGTGGAAGAGCTGGTCTTACAGCTCCAGCTGGTCTGTGGAGAACTGAAGTTGCTTATAGAAAGGGTCATAACACCCATGGCTGTGGTAAAGGTGTCAAAACCCTTTCAGGGAGCGGACTTTTACGAGGGTAAAAGCGTTTATCACATACTTCTATCCTCAAAAGGCAGTCTGGTGGAGGAGATAAGAAAGCTCAACACTCTCTTTGCGGGAGGATACCTTGATATAAACCAGTTTTACGGTCCGGATAACGTAGACAGAAGGGCAAGCATCGAGTATATGATGAAGAAGGTGGAGGTGGGCAGGATTAACCTTCTAAACCTGCTGGAAAGCCTTCACCTTAGCAAGTTTGACGGTCTTGTGGAAATAGCAGGAGATAATTTTGAGTTTAATCTCTACTACAAAAAGGGCAGGCTCTTTGCGGTATACCCTTACAATTTGGAGGTATTTGACTTCCTGCTTAATCCCAGGGGCAACACGCGTATGAGCGTGGTAAGTATAAGTCACTGGGTTCTTGAGATACTTATGCTCAGGCACGCTCAGGAGAAATTGATAGGTGGTCTGCCTGCCTCTTTTCTCGAGGTGGGGAAAACCCTTATGGGGATGGCTCTGGAGCGCAAAACCGGCATGTTAACCCTCTACTCAGGCGGTTCAAAGTCCTACGTGCTTTTCAAGGAAGGTGTCTTGCTGTGTGTGGTAAGAGAGGAAGGGGGCGAGCTAAAGGTAGTTAAAAAGATACATTACGATGGAGCTGGCTGGGTTGACCTGGTTTTCTATCAGCCCATGGAAAACATAAAATATGTGGTCTATCAGTATCTTTTCAATCTGGTATATGGTATGCTTCTTAAACAGGGTGGACAGATAAATCCGCTCATATTTGCCCAGCTGTCCCTATCTGAAACCTTAAAGTATCAGGAAGGGAATATCGTATACAGAAAGATGCCTCTGGATGAGGAGGAAGCCTTTGGCTTTTTACAGTTTCTTCTTGACCTGAGCTACAGTGTGCTCGGAAAGGAAAGGCTGGAAAGGGAGCTGGAAATGGTTCTTGAACCCTACAGGGATATTCTGAAAATACTGGAAGTGGATAGCTATTTTATACTTCCTGAAAAATGAGGGTGCTACTGGTAGAGGATGACCAGCATCTGGGTCAGATGTTAAAAGAATGGCTAAGCAGTGAAGGCTTCAGCGTGGACTGGGTAAGGGATGGATACACAGCCCTCAACAGGATAATGAAGGAGGACTACAATCTGGTAGTTCTGGACCTGATGCTTCCCAAAGTGGATGGCTTGAGGGTCTGTAGAAGGATAAGGGAATCCAGGGACATACCTGTGATAATGCTAACCGCAAAGGACCAGATAGAGGACAAGGTGGAAGGACTATCCGCAGGGGCGGACGATTATATAACAAAGCCTTTTTCCTTTAAAGAGCTTATGGCAAGGATAGGAGCGGTTCTGAGAAGATACAAGAAAGAGGGTCAGGAGGTTTTAAAGGTGGGTGAGCTGGAGCTCAGGCTCAAATCTCTGGAGGTCTACTACAGAGGTAAAAGGGTGCAGACAACCCAGAAGGAGTTTAACCTCCTTAAACTGCTTATGGAAAGAGCGGGCTCAGCGGTCAGCAGAGAAGAGATATATTCAAAGGTTTGGGCTCAATGCTATGGGGAAGGCTCTAATGTGGTGGATGTTTACATAAAGAACCTTAGGAACAAGCTGGAGGACAGAGAACACAGGCTTATAAGAACCATAAGAGGCTACGGATACATGCTGAGCTCAGGGGATGTCGGTAAGGGTTAAGGCACTTCTTTTATTTTTTAGTCTCTACATAGGTAGCGTTCTGCTTTTATCTCTCTTCAGCCTTCTGGTGGTGAGGGCAACCCTTCATCAGCATGTGCTTAACTACATGGAGTATCAGGTGGAGCCCTTGATGGAGTTTTATAAAAACTACTACAGAAATCCCAACCACTACGCCAGGTCTCTTGCGGAGGATGTGGTCTCCAGAGAAATTGCCAGCCTGCTTCTGGACAGAAGGGGGAAGGTGGTAAGTGTGGAGGGTTTTCTTGAAGGTGAGGTGCCGGAGATAGGAGAGAAAGAGATAAAGAACATGCTCCGCAGGAGGAAAGGTATAGATGAAAAGTATGCTTACATGGTTAAGAAAGTAGGTGACTACAACCTCATCCTTCTTGGAAAGCTGGAAAGCTTAAAAAGGGTAGAAAGACGCATACTCTTCTTTACCCTTTTTCTTGTTCTTCTCATATCTGCGCCCGCCTCAGTCCTTGCCTTTTTTCTACTGAACGGGCTTTTAAAACCCCTCTCCTACCTCAGAGAGATATCGGAAGCCATATCAAGGGGTGAACTGGACATTGAGATAAAAAGGAGCGGTCGCAGAGATGAGTTTGGTCTTCTGGAAGAGTCCTACTCCAACATGGTGGAAAAGCTAAAGGGTATAATCCTCTGGCAGAGAGAGTTCATAAGGAACATAACCCATGCTCTCAGCAACACCCCTCACCTACGTAAGGGGACAGGCGGAGCTCCTGCAGACTGGGGGCTTACCCTGAGGAAAGACTTAGAGAGATTTATTCCAGCATCCAGCAGCAATCGGAGAAGATGGAAAAGCTCATATCCCAGCTTACCACCATCATGAGGCTTGAATCCCAGGTGCCTCTGAAGGTGGAAAGGGTAGGTATTAACCAGCTCTTTGCAGAGCTGGAGGAGGAATACGAGTTTATAAAGGCGGAGAGAAGGTTTGTGGTGGAGTATCTGGAAGAAGACCTGGAGATAGAGGTGGACAGGGAATACTTCAAGATGGCTCTCAGAAACCTTATAGAAAATTCCTACAAGTATAGCCGGAAGGGTGCATCCATAAGGCTTTACTTCAGAGAAGGCTGTATATGGGTGGAAGACGAGGGCATAGGTATGGAGCATCCCGAGAGGGCTGGGGAACTCTTTTACAGGGAGGCAACCCACAGGGAAGGCTCCGGGCTTGGTCTTTACATAGTGAAACTGGTGGCACAGAAGAGCGGTATGAGCATGAGAGTGGAGAGTGAAAAGGGACTTGGCATGAAGGTAAGTTTGTGCTATAATTTGAAATTATGAGGAAATTAACATTCCTTATAACATTCCTCCTTTTCCTGGTCGCCTCCTGCAAGAAGGAGTATGAGTTTTACGGTCATTTCTATGACCAGCCCGCCTACAACTTTGAGCTCACAGACCAGAATGGAAAAAGGGTAAAGCTCTCCGACTACACCTCTAAAGGTAAGATAGTGCTCCTCTTCTTTGGCTATACCCATTGCCCGGATGTCTGTCCTCTTGCCCTTGAGACCATGGCAAAGGTCATGAAAAATCTAAAGCCCGAGGAGACCCAGAGGGTTCAGGTGCTCTTCATAAGCGTGGACCCGGAGAGAGACACAACTGAGGTTTTGAAAGGCTACGTGCCCTACTTCCATCCCTCCTTTGTGGGTCTCAGGGGCTCAGAGGAGGAAACCAGAAAAACTGTGCAGGAATACAAAGCCTATTACAGAAGGGTGGAGGGTCAATCTGCCGGTGGCTATCTGGTTGACCACACCGCTACCATATACCTTATAACTCCCGACAACAGGATAAAAATACTCTACACACCCTCCAAACAGGACCCACAGAAGATGGCGGAGGACATAAGATTTCTGCTGAAGGGCTGATCGCAGAAGTTTTCAGGAGAAACGGCTTTGAGCTCTCGCAGAAACAGGTCCAGAATTTTAGCCTCTACCTTCAGGAGCTGAAAAGGTGGAACAGGGTTCACAACCTCACCTCACTGAGGGAGGACAGAGACATAATAGTTCGCCATTTTTTAGGTTCGCTGACGGTTAGCCTCTGCCTTAAAGAGAAGGGTGTAGAGGTTAATGGACTTAACCTGTGCGATGTGGGTAGCGGAGCGGGCTTTCCCGGCGTGCCACTGAAGATATACTACGGGGACCTCATTGAGCTGACCCTGATAGAAGCGGTTGCCAAGAAATGTTCTTTTCTTGAATACCTGAAGACAAGGCTGGGAATATCCTACAGGGTTTTATGTAAGGAAGCCCAGAGGGTGGAGGAAAGGTTTGACCTGGTGGTATCAAGAGCTCTCGGAAAGCTGGAGGACATACTTCCCCTTCTGTTGAACCTCTCAAAGGGTTATGTCCTTGTGATGAAAGGGAGCGCACCAGAGGAGGGATACAACCACTGCAAAATAAACCTTCCGGATGTAAAAGGTTATATCCTTTTTCTGGCAAAGACCAGATAGCCCGTGTGGGCGGTCATGGTGTCCTGAGGTCTGAGCCTTTCCGGGTTTGCCTTGTAAGGTCGGTGAAGAATTTCAAGAACTTCCACATCGCAGAAGAGACCCTCCACGCTCCTTATCAGAGAGCTCACCTGATTGGTGGTGGGGAGGATGCTGGAAAAGCCTGCACCCGCCTTCATAACCTTCCAGACCTTCTCCAGAAAAGGTATTGGGTCCTTCACATCCACAAAGACCGCATCAAACAACTCCTCCTCCAGCTCCACCGTGGAAAAGTCCGCATTCTCCAGCCTTACGTTCATACAAAGACTAAACCTTTCCCAGTTCTTTCTGGCGAGCCTGTAGAACTCTTCCCTGACCTCGTATGCCCAGACCTCCCCCGCCAGCTGTGAAAAGACCGCTGTGGATGCACCGCTCCCCACACCAAACTCAAGAAGCCTCTTGTCCCTTGATAGCCCCAGCCTGAAGGCTATGTAAAAACTGTCCTTTGGGTAGACTATCTGGGTCTTCCTCTCAAATCCCAGGAGTATAATTTCCTCAAGGGTTGGCTCAAGAAGACAGAAACCCTTCACCACCTCACCGGACTTCCTGCCCACCACATCCTCAAACTTAAGAAGCCTGTCTCTAAGGTTAAGGTTAAAGTCTCTACTGAGACGCTTCAGATATTTTCTCTCTCCTGTCACCAGAAGGATAAGGTCTCCTTCCTGAAAGCTCATTTTAGTTCCATTATAGCCCTTCCCAGATTGTAGGAAGCCATGGAGTATTTGAGAGCATACTCGTAATCCTTTACCCTGTAGTTCTCTCTTGCAACCTGATAGAAGAGGAGTTGGTAGGCAAAGAGCTGAGGGTATTTCCTTGAGTATTTCTGGGTATCGTTAAGCAGGATGGATGCCCTCCTGAGCCTCTTACTGGCAACCACCCTGTCCTTGCCAAAGCTTTCGGGAAACTTTATGTTTTCAAGAGCCTGTAGGACTTTGTCCGCAGACCTCATGGCCTTCTGGTCTCCCCTTTCACAGGCGAGGCTTATCAGGAGCTCCGCTTCCTTCATAAGGTCCTCGTAAACCATGTCTTCTTTGAGAGCTCTGTGCCTAACCTTCAGAAAGGGGCAGTCCAGGGCCTGGATGCCGGAGAAGAGAATAAGGAGCAGTAGCCAGAACACAGAAGAAGATTATAATATTTAAAGGCTTACATGGTGCTCGGTATACTCAGAGTTGAGCTCTTCTTCCCGGAAAACGGCTCTCTCAAGGAGAAAAGATACTACCTGAGGTCCATAAAGGACAGAGTGAGGTCCTCCATCAATGTGTCCGTGGCGGAGGTGGACTACCAGGAGCTCTGGCAGAGGTCGAGCCTCGCCTTCGCCTGTGTAGCCGGCGAGAAAACCATCGCGGAGGATACGCTGAACTGCGTAAAGAAGCTCCTCGAGAGACATTATCCCGAATTCCTGCTGGAGCTAAAAATGGAGTTTATGAAGGTTTAAAAACCAAGGCTGGCGTAGGAGACCAGAGAGTCGGTAGCCTCCTCGTAGAAGTTCCTGTAGTCAAAACTCTCCCCCCTCTGGACACCAGCCATCTTTAGCAGGTGAGAAAAGACCAGATTGGTGTAAATGCCATCTATGCGGGTGGGGTTTTCTTCCTTTTCAAGAAAATCAAAGGCTTCTTCCCCCTGAAGGTTCCGGAGCAACTCCAGATAGGCTCTGTCTATGGAAGAGGGGTCGTAACTCCTCTCATCACCAAACTTCCTGCCCACATGGCTCAGGTCCACGCTGGAAAGGATGAGCGTATCCTCCAGTTCATCCTCTATCAACCTCAGAAGGTTCTCCGCAAGACCTTTTAAAAGGCTTTTATCTCCATAGGATACTATGAGGGCGAGAGCCTGAGCTTCAGGAAAGAGCATTTTTGCATAAAGGCTTGCAAACTCTATAGAGTGCTCTCTGCGGTAGGAGAGAAGGTCCTGGGTTAGGTCAAAGCTGTAAAGAGACTGGAGTTTTTCCACCAGGTCTCTTCTGACCCTCAAGACACCAAAGGGTGTTTCCATATCCAGAGGGAGCAGAGAAAAGGGCATCTCGTGCCAGTAATGAGATACGCCAAGAACAAGCACCAGCTTTTTCCCCTCCTTCAGCCTTCCGTAGCCTTCCCAGTAGGTTTCCCTTGCCACCCTCAGGTCCATGTGCGGCACCATAAGACCCAGCAAGTCTCTCTTTTCTTTTACCTCTCCCCTCAAAAAACTTCTACACTCCTCCTCTCCCGCAGGATAAACCTCGCCCACATGAGACATCGGTCTTAAGCCTTTCTGAAGGAACTCCCTTTTCTCTCTCGCCAGAGCCCGTTGGAAGTTTTCGTTCTGAAGGAAGAGAGAGCTGTCGAGCTTTTTTACGAACCCTATAAGCTCTCCATCCGAGAGGAGGTAGCCCGTCCTTTTGAAAAATTCTCCCCTGAGATCCATCAAGTCTCTTGAACCATCCATGAGGGAAAGAAGGAGCAGGGCGGGATAGGAGACAACAAGACCTTCAGAAAGTTCGAGGGGGTCTCTTATCCAGAACCGGTCTCCGAGGGGCTGTATGTCAAGAGGTCTTACCTTCGGCTTCATCCAAAGACCAAAATCTCCTCTTCAATAAACTTCTCCTCCTGTAGTTGCCAACTTCTGTAGGAAACCACCTTACCCTTGCTCACCGAAAGTATAATGTAGGAGAAGCCCTCAAAGGCTCTTTCCAGGTCAAACTGTGAGGGTCTGTCAGGATGGTCAGGGTGAGAGTGGTATACACCCACTATGTCAAGGTTAAACTCTCTCGCCTTCTTCTCAGCCTTGAGGTAGTCTTCCGGGCTTATCTCATACCTGTCCTGTTTTCTGTCGGGGTTTGCGTTTGGTGTCTCATAGGCACCAAAGACGGTTCTCAGGTTTCCCTCAGACTTTCCAAGGAGAAGACCGCAGGTCTCGTAAGGGTAATCTCTCTCCGCCTGTTTTATTATCTTCTGTAGCGCAGAGCCTTTAATCCTGAGCATTTTCACACCATGGCATACTGAAGGAGGAGCTCCGCTATCTGCACCGCGTTGGTGGCGGCGCCCTTTCGGATGTTATCCGCAACCACCCACAGAGAAAGCCCGGGTTCAAAAACCAGGTCCTTCCTTATCCTGCCCACAAAGACCTCATCTCTGCCCTCCACATCCACCGGAAGGGGGTATTCCTTCCTATCGGGCTCATCCAGCACCACCACGCCCTTTGCACCCTTCAAGAGCTCTCTGGCTTCCTCTGGTAGAAGTTCAGCCTTTAGCTGGAGGCTTATGGCTTCCGAGTGTCCGTAGAACACCGGCACTCTCACACAGGTGGCGGAGACCTTTATGTAAGGGTCGTGGAGTATCTTGCGGGTCTCGTTGAGCATCTTAAGCTCTTCCCTTGTGTATCCCCCGTCGGTGAAAACATCTATCTGCGGGACTACGTTGAAGGCTATCCTTTGGGGCAGGCTCATTGCCTCTGGGAGCTCTCTGCCTTCGCACCAAGCTTTTGTCTGCTCCTGGAGTTCTCTTATAGCCTTTGCACCTGCACCGGAGACAGACTGGTAGGTGGAGACCACCACCGCGGATATACCCACCGCATCGTATATAGGTTTTAGGGCAACAAGCATCTGTATGGTGGAACAGTTGGGGTTTGCGATGATACCTTTATGTTCTTTCACGTCCTCCGGGTTGACCTCTGGCACCACAAGAGGCACATCCGGCTCAAGCCTCCAGGCGGAGGAGTTGTCTATAACAACCGCGCCGTCTGAGGCAAACTTTGGTGCGTATTCTCTACTTATGGAAGAGCCTGCAGAAAAAAGAGCTATGTCTATACCTGAAAAACTGCTCCTTTTGTTAAGAGCCTGCACCTTTACCTTTTCACCCCTGAAAAACATCTCAAGCCCCTCAGACCTTTCAGAGGCAAAGAGCTCCAGCTCTTCCACAGGGAAATCTCTCTCTTCAAGCACTTTCAAAAAGGCTCTACCTACCTCACCGGTAGCACCCACCACCGCCACTCTGTAACCCATGCTTATAATTATAAGCCATGTTACCCCTTCTCCTTATCTGTCTTGCCTTCCTCAGCCTCATACCCAACCTCCACCGATACCCCTTCAAGAACGAGGAATCTCTTCGC
>JBCNVH010000084.1:0-10842 GCA_039630295.1 Aquificaceae bacterium
AAAAGGATAGAAGATGCCCATGGCGTTTGAACCTCCCCCCACGCAGGCGACCACCGCATCAGGAAGCCTCCCCTCCAACTCAAGGAGCTGAGCCTTTGCCTCCTCACCTATTACCTTCTGAAAGTCCCTTACCATCATGGGGAAGGGATGGGGTCCCACCACAGAGCCTATGATGTAATGAGTGTTTTCCACATTTGTGACCCAGTCTCTAAGGGCTTCGTTTATGGCATCTTTGAGGGTTCTTGAGCCACTCTTTACCACCCTTACCTCTGCGCCCAGGAGCTCCATCCTGAACACATTTAGCCTCTGCCTGTGGGCGTCCTCCTCACCCATGTAGACCACGCATTCCAGACCAAAGAGGGCGCAGGCGGTGGCAGTTGCCACACCGTGCTGACCTGCCCCCGTCTCCGCTATTACCCTCCTCTTTCCTATCCTCCTTGCCATAAGTGCCTGACCAAGCGTGTTGTTAATCTTGTGGGCACCCGTGTGGAGCAGGTCTTCTCTCTTTATGTATATCTTTGCACCTCCTATATACTGGCTTAACCTGCGGGCATAGTAGAGGGGCGTTGGTCTTCCTGCAAAGTTTTTCAGGTAGTAGCTCAGCTCTTCCCAGAAAGAGGGGTCTTCTTTCAACTTTGAATACATCTTTTCCAGCTCCTCAAGGGCATACATGAGGGTTTCTGGCACAAACTTACCACCAAAATTCCCAAAGTATCCCCTCTCGTCTGGCAGTGAGTATATTCTATGTTCTACCATTTTTTATCTCCTCAGATGGGTGCTCTGTAGTTAATCCACTCCTCATTTGAGGCTGAGAACCCATTTGGCTAAGTCTTTTGCCTCTTGCTCTGTTACATTCTGGGGAGGCATGGGCACATTACCCCACTCACCAACCCCACCTTTTCTAATTCTCTCCGCAAGATGGACCTCCGCATCCCTTTCACCTGCAAGCTTTTTAGCCACCTCTTTAAAGGCAGGACCCACCTTCCTGGTGTTAATGTCATGACAGGCAAAGCAACCCTTTTGCTGGGCGAAGGACTGCATGTCTTTTGTCTGAGTGGGTTGTTCCACAGGCTTTTGTTCCCTCTGGGTCTCTGCCGGCTTTTGCTGGCAGGAGAAGAGCAAACAAGCTACGAAGGAGTAAGTAAGGAAAAGACTTTTTTTCATGTCTTACCTCCTTATATCCATTATAAATCCTCAAAACTTCAGCGGTGGTTTATAATCTTCTAAGGATGTTAGACATAAGAGAAATAATGGAGATACTCCCCCACAGATATCCCATACTGCTCGTAGACAGGATACTTGAGATGGAGCTGGGTAAAAGGATTGTGGGCATAAAGAACGTGTCTGTTAACGAACCGGTTTTTCAGGGGCACTTCCCGAGCTTTCCCCTTATGCCCGGTGTATACATCCTTGAGGCGATGGCTCAGGTTGGTGGTATACTGATGATAAAGTCCCTTGGGCTGGAAATCGGTAAGTATGCCATAGTTTTTGCGGGTATTGATGAAGCCAGGTTCAAACGCCCCGTCTACCCGGGCGACCAGCTTCTCCTTGAGCTGGAGGTTCTGTCTCTAAAGAAGAGCCTTTCAAAGATGAAAGGGACAGCTTCAGTAAACTCGGAGGTGGTGGCAACAGCCCTGCTTTACGCAGCGGCGAGGGAACTGGAACACCTGAAGAGGTGAATATATGGCTATCTCAGGTTTTCTCTGAGCCATCTGAAGAGAAAACCTCCAAGGAAGAGCACCGTTATAAGACCTATGATAGAGAGAATTAGGATGTATTTCACAGCTCTATCTCCGCATGCCTGCTGGCATGACACTGAATGTTGACAGCCACAGGAAGGGAGGCTATGTGGCAGGGGTATAGTTCTACCTTTACATCTATGGCAGTCACCGTGCCACCAAAACCCATAGGACCCCAGCCTATCCTGTTGACCTCCTCTATGAGCTCCTCTTCTATCCTCCTTGCCACCGGGTCAGGACTTCTCTCGTCCACAGGTCTCAGGAGAGCTCTCTTGGCAAGCAAGGCGCAATACTCAAAGGTGCCACCTATGCCAACCCCCACGGTGAAGGGTGGACAGGCGTTTGGTCCTGCAAGCTTTACCGTCTCTAACACAAACCTCTTTACCCCCTCCCAGCCATCTGCAGGCTTTAGCATGGTAAGGCGCGATGTGTTCTCAGAGCCTGCACCCTTTGGTGCAAAGACAAGCCTTAGCCTGTCTCCTGGCACTATCCTGTAGTGAACCACCGCAGGGGTGTTGTCCTTTGTGTTTTTCCTCTCAAAGACCGGATCGTATACCATGGAAGCTCTGAGATACCCCCCGGTGTATGCCCTTCTTACGCCCTCGTTTATTGCATCTTCCAGAGAGCCACCCACCACATGAACATCCTGCCCTATTTCCACAAAGACAACTGCCACACCCGTATCCTGACAGTAAGCCATACCCTCTTCCCTTGCAGCCTTTACGTTGAGCAGTATCTGATGGAGGACCTCTCTTCCCAATTCGGACTCTTCCCTCTTGAGGGCACTCTGATAGGCAAGCTCCACATCCTCCGGGAGCTCGTAGTTAGCCTTTATGGCTATTTCTCTAACTGCCTCTACTATCTGGTCATAGTGCACTTCTCGCATTCAAAAGTTCCTCCACAAGTGTCAGGTTTTTCTTAACAGATGCCACGGACTTTTTCCACATTTCCCTCTCTTCTTCTATCATAGGAATTTTTATGATTTCTTCAACCCCGTTGTTGCCAAGTTTAACCGGCACACCTACACAGATACTGTCCGCCTCATAATAGCTGGCAACCTCGCCCTCAAGATAAACGGAGCAGGGTAGTATCCTTTTGTTGTCGGTGACTATGGCTTCCACCATCTCCACTATGGAGGCGGCTGGTGCATGGTAGGCGGATGTGCCCATAAGGTCCACTATCTCACCTCCGCCAAACTGGGTTCTCTTTATGAGCTCCTGTATCCTTTCTCTGGGGAGCATGTCCTTCAGAGGTATGCCTCCCACATTGGATATGGATATGAGGGGCACCATCTCGTCTCCGTGCCCGCCTATCACATAGGCATGTATGTCCATAGGTGAAATCCTTATCTCTTTTGATATGAAAGTCTTAAAGCGTGCAGAGTCCAGCACCCCTGCCATACCCATAACCCTGTTTTTTTCAAAGCCCAGTATTTTGTAAACCGCATAGGTCATAAGGTCCACCGGGTTGGTCACCACTATAACTATGGCTTCCGGTGCATACTCTTTAATCTTTCCTGCTATCACCCATAGTATGGATATGTTCCTGTCAAGGAGGTCTTCGCGGGACATACCCGGTCTCCTGGGAAAACCTGCGGTTATCACCACTATGTCACTACCCTTCAGGGCTTCGTAGCCCTCACCCTCTGGGCTGACCGTATAGCCCTCCACCTTTCCGTCTATGTTAAGGGCTGAAAGCATCTGCTGTATGTCAAGGGCTTTACCTTTGACAGGTTTGATGGGAACCTCTCGCCGTCCTTCCTTGGCAGGTCAAACATGCACATCCACAAGCCCCCTGAGAGCCAAGAGACTTCGGAGTATGCTCCCCCACATTGCCAGCACCTATAACGGAGACAACCTTCCTGAACTTCATATATACACCCCCTTCAAGGTATTAAAGTATGCCATGCCTTTCCAGCAGAGACTCCAGCTCCCCGGGGCAAGTGCTTCTCCTGCCCCATATGGGAAAGCCATGGAAACCGCCACAAGGGAACTGATCCCCAAAAATCGCCAACATTGAGCCTGTCTCTGTCTTCTGTGCTAAAGGGTATCTCCTTTGCGTAAACTGCAGACAGGATAATTAACAAAACCAGTGCCAGCCTTTTCATACTTCTACCTTTTGCTTTCTCTTTATCCAGTTGAGAAGTCCACCTGCCAAGAGAACGGATACTTGCTTGGGTGTAAGGTTGTATCTGCAAGGCACCTCCTCGCCGGTAGCCCTGTTTATCACCACCACTTCCCTTCCTTCTTTAAGCCTTTCCAAGAGCTCAGGAATTTCCAGCTCATCACCCAGAGAAAACTTCCCGTAGTCCTCCTTATCCAAAAACTCGAGAGGCACTATGCCAAAGTTTACGAGGTTCGCATGGTGTATCCGGGCAAAGGACTTGGCTATGACCGCGCGCACGCCTAAAAATCTGGGTGCAAGGGCTGCATGCTCCCTGGAGGAGCCCTGTCCGTAGTTCTCACCACCTATTATTATGTTCGCCTTACCCTTTTCATCCCTTACCTTCTTTGCCCTTTGGACAAACTCCGGGTCCACATAGTGGTAGACATACTCGCTTATGGCATAAATGTTGGACCTGAGAGGGAGTATCTTCGCACCTGCGGGCATTATGTGGTCTGTGGTTATGTTATCTCCCACTATAAGACTAACCTCTCCCTGAACTCCCTCCGGAAGCTGGTCAAACTCGGGCAGAGCTCTTATGTTGGGACCCCTGTATATCTCCACACCTTGAGCTTCTTCTTCGGGAAGTGGAGGTATAAAGGCTTCGTCGCCGTAAGGGAACCTCTCAGGCATCTCTACCCTTATCCATTTTAAGTTTTCCTTCTCCGCAAGTCTTCTTGGGTCCACTATCTCACCTGCTATGGCGGAAGCCACACACACCTCGGGGGAAGCCAGATAGACCTTTGCGTCCGGAGTTCCTGACCTCCCCTCAAAGTTTCTGTTAAAACTTCTTACAGACACGCCACCGCTGGGTGGTGCATAGCCCATGCCTATGCAGGGACCACAGGCGCTTTCCAGTATTCTTGCCCCTGCCTTGAGAAAGTCCAGAAGCACCCCTTCCTGAGTTATAAGCTCGAGGGCTTGCTTTGAGCCGGGTGCTACCGCAAAGACCACATCAGGATGCACCTTCTTACCCCTTAGCATACTCCCTGCACGGATAAGGTCCACGAAGGAGGAATTGGTGCAGGAGCCTATAACCACCTGGTCTACCTTCACCCCCTCCACCTCTCTGACCGGGACAACCCTGTCCGGCGAGTGGGGACAGGCTATAAGGGGTTCAAGCTCCGAGAGGTTTATCTCCAGGATTTCATCGTATTCCGCATCCGGGTCTGGCAGGAGTTCTATCCAGTCCTCTTCCCTTCCCTGAGCCTTCAGGTAAGCTCTGGTTATTTCGTCAGATGGGAAAACTGAGGTGGTAGCTCCGAGCTCTGCACCCATGTTGGTAATGGTGGCACGCTCAGGCACAGACAGCTCTTTAACACCCTCACCAAAGTATTCAAAGATTTTACCCACTCCACCCTTTACAGTCAGTCTTCTCAGGAGCTCAAGTATGATATCTTTTGCTGTGACCCACTCTGGCATTTTGCCAGAGAGCTTTACACCCACTATCTTTGGCATCTTCAGGTAAAAGGGCTCGCCTGCCATTGCAGCCGCTACGTCCAGCCCCCCCGCCCCTATGGCTATCATGCCCACACCGCCGGAGGTGGGCGTGTGGGAGTCTGAACCGAGTAGGGTCTTACCGGGTTTTGCAAACCTTTCCACGTGAACCTGGTGGCATATGCCATTACCGGGCTTGGAAAGCCATATGCCGTATCGCTTTGCCACACTCATGAGGTATTTATGGTCATCCGGGTTTTTAAAGTCTGTCTGAAGCATGTTATGGTCTATGTAGCTCACAGAGAGCTCTGTTTTTACCCTGTCCACCCCCATAGCCTCAAACTGCAGGTAAGCCATGGTGCCTGTGGCATCCTGAGTAAGGGTCTGGTCTATTTTTATGGCTATCTCCTCACCGGGAATGAGTTTGCCGCTTACCAGGTGGTCTTTAATTATCCTGTGGGCTACCGTTCCCTTTGCCATGCGCTCCTCCTTCCAAAAAGTGATGATTTATATTATAGCCTTTTACTCAAGGATATACTTAGCTACCTCCTGCTTCAGAGAGGGGTTTATGCCCAGCCTTCTAAGTCTCTGGTCGTCCGCCTTCAAAAACTCATAAAGGTTTTCAAAGTTCCGGTATATAAGCCTCTTTTTCACCTCGCCCACGCCCCTTATCCTGTCTAACACGTCCTCCATACCCTCCTTGAGCCTCAGCTTTCTGTTGTAAGTAAGGGCAAAGCGATGGGCTTCATCCCTTATAAGACCAAAAACCCTGTAAAGCAGGGGATTTTCCTTGAGCCTTATCTCCTTGCCTTCCTCGGTAATCAGGAGCTCCTCTTCCTTGGCAAGGGCAAAGACCTTAACCGGCAGAGAAAACTTATCTCTTATTCTCAGGGCTACGCCCAGCTGCCCCCTGCCACCGTCTATAAGCCAGAGGTCTGGCATCTTCTCCTGACCTTCCTTCAGCCTCCCCGCTCTGCGAGAAAGGACCTCCTCCATAGCTCTGTAGTCATCTATACCTTCAAAGCTCTTTATCCTGTATCTTCTGTAGTCTTTCTTTTCCATGCGTCCCATCTCCCAGACTACGCAGGCGCCTACCGTATATTCCCCATAGAAGTGGGATATGTCAAAGCCCTCAATCCTCTGAGGAAGAGAAAGAGACAGCACCTTCCTGAACTCATCTTCCAGAAGGGCTGGCTCCAGTTGCTCTCCAAGGTTTTCTCTTATGAGTTCTTCCAGCTCCGGCTCTATCTCTCTACGCAGTATGAAGTTGCCCCTCTGAGAGAGCCACCAGAGAGCCTCCTCCGAAGGTTCAAGGTTAAGGACAAGCACCTGCGGAAGGGGGCTGGTATAGTAAAAGCCAAGCAGAAACTCTTCAAAGTCTTCTTCCCTTTCAAGGGTTACCGTCTGTCTGTCCACGAGCCTTCCAGCTCTTATAAGGAAAACTCCAACCAGCCTCCCCAGGGCATAGACTATGTCCGCACTTGTATAGCTAAGTCCTGACACCTTCTGACCCTTTGAAAGGTTCTCTAAAGCCTGTATCTGGTCCCTGAGCATGGCGCATCGCTCAAAGTTTAGCCTCTGCATCTCCTTCTCTATCTTTGAGTAGAGCTCTTCGAGCACAGGGCTCACTTCTCCTGACAGCAGGGCGGTAGCAGACCTGACCGACAGGTCATAAGTTTCCCTGTCCACGAAACCACAGCAGGGTGCGGAGCAGAGCCCCAGGTGGTAGTCCATGCAGGGTTCTTTTCTCTGGGGCATTGGGTCGCAGGTGCGTAGCCTGAAAAGCCTGTGCAAAAGTCTTTTCACCTTTCTTGCTTTTGAAGCGGTGAAGAAAGGCCCAAAGAGCTGTCCCCGGTGCTCCGTGCCTCTAACCACCTTTAGGGTTGGGTATGGCTCACGGGTAATCAGGAGAAGGGGGTATCCACCGCCGTATTTGTGAAGAACATTGTATCTGGGCTTGTGGAGCTGTATAAGGTCCACCTCAAGGGTAAGTGCCTCAAAGGTATCCCGGGTTATAACCCATTCCACAGAAGTGGCTCCGCTTATTATTGCCCTCTCTTTTCCTCTTTCTCCGCAAGCCTGTAGTGTTGAACGAGCCTTTCTCTTATGTTCTTCGCCTTGCCTATGTATAGGTGTCTGTTACCCTTCTTGAAAAGGTAAACGCCAGGTTTGTCCGGTGCCTTCTGGAGCTCTTCAAGTGATATCATAGGAATAAATATATCTGCGGTTCCCGACCTGGGATTTAGCTCCTTCAGAGTTTTGTCAATGCGGAGGTAATTTTTTAGAGGATTTGTCCGAAGATTATAATAGTAGCTATGGACCTACTAACAGTGGTAGGAATAGTGGGAGGGCTTGTTGCTCTGCTTATAGGGGCAATCCTGAAGGGTGCAAGTATACTCTTCCTTGTGCAGCCCGCCGCCTTTGTGATAGTGGTGCCTACCACCCTTTTTGCCAGCCTGGTCACCATACCTATATCTAAGTTTTCCCTGATAATAGATGGTCTAAAGCTTGCCTTTAGGGGGGGTGGCAACGAAATCCTCGAAACAAAAACCCAGTTGGTGGAACTTGCCAATCTGGTGAGAAAGGAGGGCATGTTAGCCCTTGAAACCAGAGCGGAGGAGATAACCGACCCCTTCCTTAAAAGAGCTATAGACCTTATGGTTCTCGGTGTGGACGAAAATGTGCTGGTGGAAAGCCTTGAGGCAGAGATAGCGAAAAAAGAGGAGGACTTTGAAATAGCGGTAGAATACTGGAAAAACTCTGCTGAGAGCGCCCCCACCTTTGGGCTTGTTGGTGCGGTCTTTGGTCTTATGAAGGCTCTCAAGAGCCTTGACAATGCTCAGGAGCTCGCCGCAGGAATATCCGCCGCCTTCGTGGCAACCGTATACGGTATAACCTTCTCTTACCTTATCTTTGGCCCTATGTCCAAGAAGATAAAGATAAAGTCAAAGGAAGAGGTCCTCAGAATGTATATGGTGCTGGATGCTTGCAGAATGATGGTAAGGGGTGAAAACCCAAGGCTCATAGAGGAAAGGCTCAACTCTTACGTTGAGGTCAAGGGATGAAAAAGAAGAAGTGCCCGGAGGAAGTATCAGAAAAATGGGCAATACCCTATGCGGACTTTCTTACCCTCCTGCTCTGTCTTTTTATTGCCCTTTTTGCCATGGCACAGGCGGGCAAACAGGCAGCACTTGAATACGCGCAGGCTTTCGCAAAAGCCTTCGGCATGAGGCTTGTTCCCTTTCAGGAAACCCTTCCGAAACAGATACTGCCTGAGCCTGTGCTAAAAAGGGCGGAGCCCACGGAGAAGGGTAAAAGGTTGCAGAGACAGCTCCAGGAGCTCCAGGAAACCCTGAAAAAGTTAGGTCTCGAGGGAGAGTTTAGGATAGCCTTTGAATCCATAGGCATAAGGCTCATACTTCAGGAAAAGTTGCTCTTTGAACCGGGTAGCGCGGAGATAAAGCCTGAGACAAGATCCGTTCTGGACAAGCTCTACGAAATACTCAAGGACCTTCCAAACCCCGTTGAAGTGGAGGGTCATACAGACAACATACCCATATCCACCGAAAGGTTCCCCTCCAACTGGGAGCTTTCCACCGCAAGGGCTGGCACTATTGTCCGCTACTTCATAGCAAAGGGTATAAACCCTGAGAGGCTTAAGGCTTCTGGCTACGCGGACACAAGACCCATTGCTTCCAACGCCACACCTGAAGGAAGAGCCCAGAACAGAAGAGTGGAAATCCTTATACTTAACATAAGGGGTGCGGAGCTAACTCAGACACAGACAGGAGAGACTCCACGATGAGCTCTATCTCCTCCTCTCCAAGGTGGGGGTGCACCGGTATGGAGAAAACCTCTCTTCTGAACCTCTCCGCATTAGGCGTAGGAAGGTGCTCCGCTCCTCTCAGTTCATGGAGCAGGTAGGGATAGTAAACCCTTGCATCTACGCCCTTTGACTTTAGGCTTTCAATTATGTTGTCCCTTTGAGGATGTCTGAGAGTGTAGAGGTGATAAACATGGAAGGCACCTTCTCTTTCCAGAGGATGGAGAAAGCTCCCGTTGAGAGAACTCATGTATCTGAAGGCTATTTCCCGTCTTTTCCTGTTGTTCCGGTCAAGTTTTTTAAGCTGAGCCAAGCCTATGCCTGCCTGAAACTCGGTTATCCTTACATTAAAAGCTGGATGCTCTCCAAAGTCTATCCATTTTTTTACCTCCTGAGCGAGCCTTCTGTCGCTGGTAGCTATTGCACCCCCCTCACCCATGGGCAGGTTCTTTGAGGCATAGAAGCTAAAAGCGGACATATGCCCGATAGAGCCCGCCTTCTTACCCTTCCACTCTGCGCCGTGCGCCTGGGCTGAGTCCTCGAGCACATAAAAGCCGTATTTCTCCGAGAGCCACATCAGGGCATCCATGTCTGCGGTCTGTCCGTATAGGTGGACAGGGATAACCACCTTTGGTCTGAACTTCTTTACCGCGTCCTCCAGCTGGTTGGGGTCCATAGTGTAATACTGGTCCACATCCACCACCAGAGGTTTGCCACCTGCAAGCAAGACCGCATCTATGGTAGCCATAAAACTCATGGCGGGAACCACCACCCTTTCACCTTCCACGCCCAAAGCCTTCAGGGCTATAAAGAGGGCTACAGTGCCCGAGCAAAGGGTGAAAACCTGCTCCACACCAAGGTATCGGGCAAATTCCTCCTGAAAGAGTGAGGTCCACCTGCCACGGGTAATCTGACCGCTCTGAAGGATTTCCAGAATTATTTCCCTTTCTTCCTCCGAAAACCTTGGCTCAATTATCTTTATCATGGGGTTTATAGTATAAGCTCTCTGCCTTTGCAAAGTTGCAAAAGTGCGATTTCTCACTTCCAAAACTTTGGAGAAACCTCTAAAGTAGTTTTATTAAATCCTCTAACTTTTCTGCATCGGTGAAGCTGGTGGAAAGGTGAGCGGTTGGGTGTCCGTAAAGCCCGCAGAGGGCAACCACCTTCGTGTCCGTATGCTTCCTTAAAAGTCTAATCACAAAATCGGTCCTGTAGCAGTGGACACCCACCAGCAGCGTAAGGTCGTGCCTTCCCTGAAGGACTGCGTGATGGGGGTTGGGTGGGTCCGTCTCAGGTCTGGGTCGTACTTTTTCAGCTTTGGTCTATAGTCGGGGCAGAACCTTCACATTAAACCTTCCAACCTTCTCTATAAGCTCTCTGAGCGCTCTTGCTTTTTCCTGGAGCTCTTTCTCGCCAAAGTCCCAGAAGATAAGAGGACCCACCACTACAGTTGGTCTCTCTGCCCTCTTTATCCAGTCCGCCAGAACCTCAAGGGCTTCGCTGTGGCTAACAACTTTGTCTTCCACTGTAGCCTCCCCAAGGAAGACCTCCTTCTGCATGGAAGTTCTTGTCCTGTCCTCCTGAGGTGTGGGCACAGCTCTGGGTTTTCGGTAGTAGGGGGGCTTAAAGTCCAGAAGGTAAGGGGAAAAGTCAAAGTTTACACCTGACCTTTGAGACTCT
>JBCNVH010000085.1:0-3015 GCA_039630295.1 Aquificaceae bacterium
TGAGAGCTTTTATCTCAGACCTGAGGGCGGAGCGGTTTCTTGAGGGTTACGGAGAAGAAGACCCAGAAAGGGCAGAGGAGCTCGGCAGAGAGCTCGCAGAAGAGCTTTTGGGAAAGGGTGGAGAAGAGATACTCAGAGAAGTTTATGGAGAGAGCTGAGCTTCCATATCCCTCCTATATACCTTCCATCTTGGTGGATTGAGGCTCGAGGCGCAGCCAAGAGAGGAAAGGTCATAAATCTTAAAGGCTTTAGGCTCTGAAGGCTCATGCACGAAGATAAGGGCTGTGCCGGCAGGAAGGTGTTTCATCTGACCTTTCCAATTTTTCACAAGCTCGACCAGCTCCTTCAGCCTTAACCTTGCCTCCTCCAAAGACAAAAGCCTCTTTTCCCCTTCCTCTTCAAAAATCCACTCACCATCCGCTATGGACTCCACGATCTCCAGGATTCTATCCTCTGAAGAAATGCCGTAGAACCTCATCTCTTACCTCCTAAAATTCAGCCAAGCCCATCAGAGCTCTCCTCTATTTATCATCTGGGCTATGTCCTTTGCAAAATAGGTGATAATCATGTCCGCACCAGCCCTCTTTATGGAGAGAAGGGTTTCAACCATGACCCTTCTTTCCTCTATCCAGCCGAGCCTTCCTGCCGCCTTTATCATTGAATACTCACCGCTTACATTGTAGGCACATACCGGCAGAAGAGTGTGTTCCCTTATCATGTATATAATGTCAAGGTAGGCAAGTGCGGGTTTTACCATTACTATATCCGCACCTTCTTGCACATCAAGAAGGACCTCTTTTAGAGCCTCTCTTCTGTTAGCGGGGTCCATTTGATAGCTTCTCCTGTCTCCGAAGGCAGGGGCGGACTCTGCAGCCTCTCTGAAGGGCCCGTAAAAGGCGGAGGCATACTTGGCGGAGTATGCCATTATGGGAATTTGCTCAAAACCTTCAGAGTCTAAAGCTTCTCTTATAGCCTTTACCATACCATCCATCATACCCGAGGGTGCCAGCATGTCCGCCCCGTTCCGGGCATGAGATACCGCCTGCTTTTTAAGGTTTTCCAGAGTAAGGTCGTTATGCACATCGTTCTGGCAAAGCACACCGCAGTGTCCGTGGGTGGTATACTCACAGAAGCAAACATCCGTTATCAGATACATCTCCGGCACTTCCTTCTTTATGAGCCTCAGAGCTCTCTGAATAATACCCTCATCCTTCCAGGTGTCAGAGCCTACCTCGTCCTTATGCTCCGGTATTCCAAAGAGTATTACCGCAGGGATGCCAAGGTCTCTAATTTCCTTTACCGCATCCACAACCCTGTCAAGACTGTAGCGGTAAACTCCAGGCATGCTTGAAACTTCTTCCACCACCTTCTCTCCATACCGGACGAAGATAGGATATATCAGGTCGTCAAGGGTAAGCTTTGTCTCTCTTATGAGCTTTCTTATGTTTTCTCTCTTTCTCAACCTTCTGGGTCTAAGCTTAGGAAATTCCATGGAATATATAGTATAGAACTAAAGTTTTGTATGGATTGAGTTTGCTTCTATCAACTTTGTAAAAGTCATACCTTGTTAAGGTTTTCTCAGGATGGCTATTTTTCGAACTGTTGATAGTCAAGCACTCTGTAAGTATTTAACAACAGGTTGCTAAACCTCTGCAAAACTTTAGTTATTGAGGCTTCAAAATATAAGGTTGATAGAAGTAGGCTCAACCCGTGCAAAACTTTAGTCTACAAGCTCTTTTTGTGAGAGGTTATGTTATACTATAATGCATGGAAGGAAGACCCCTCTTGCCCAACGAGCTTGAACTTTTTAAAAAAGCCCTTGGTATAGGTCCCCATAACTTTTGGAGATGGTCTTCAAGGACGAGGAACTTCAAGCTTCTCACCGATGGTAAAGTGGTATGGGTGGAAGGTAGAGAGGAAGACATAGGTAAAACAATGCCCGTCCACGAAGCCACCTGGTGGAGCTGGGACTTCCTACGAGAAAAGCTCAGAGAGTTGGGTTAAAATAGAGAACTCATGGGAAAGCTGGCTTACGTGTTCCCCGGACAGGGTTCTCAATATGTAGGTATGGGTTATGACTTCTACAGGGAGTTTCCAGAATCCGCAGATGTTTTCCATAGCGCAGAGACCGCTCTCAGATACAACTTAACGGATATCGTATTCAAAGGTCCGGAGGAAGAACTAAACAAAACCATAAACACACAGCCTGCCATCCTTACCACAAGTCTTGCAATTTACAAGGCTATGAAGGCAAAGGGTTTTCCTGAGCCTGACTTTGTGGCAGGTCATTCCTTGGGTGAATACGCTGCGTTGACGGTGGCCGGTGGTGTGGAGCTCTTTGAGGCTGTAAGGCTCGCTCACCTCAGGGGTAAATACATGCAGTCCGTAGTGCCAGAGGGAGAGGGTGCTATGTCCGCAGTGCTTAAACTCTCACCGGAGAAGGTGGAAGAAGCCTGCAGGCATGCTCAGGACGTGGGGGTGGTGGAACCAGCCAACTATAACTGACCGGAGCAGACGGTAATCTCCGGGAAAAAGAAGGCAGTGGAAAAGGCGGGTGAGATAGCAAAGCAGATGGGTGGCAGGGTAGTGCCCTTAAAGGTATCTGTTCCTTCTCATTGCTCGCTAATGAAGCCAGCCGCAGATGCTTTCAGACTAAAGCTGGCACAAACGCCTATAAAAAATATAAGCTTACCGCTTGTGCAGAATTACACCGCTCAGGCTCATACCATGGCACCAGAGATAAAGAAAATCTCTATAGACAGATATTCTCTCCAGTAAAGTGGTTTCAGAGTGTGCTTTACATGGTGGAGCAGGGTGTGGACACTTTTGTGGAGATAGGTCCGAAGAACGTGCTTTCAAAGCTCATACAGCAGACCGCACCGCATGTAAGGGTCTTTAACGTGGAAAAAGTGGAGGATGTGGAGAAGGTTCTGAGAGCTCTGATATGAGCCTGACGGGATACATAAAGAGTGGGCTCTACTACAGATTCCACAATGTTCCTGAGATAGACTTTAT
>JBCNVH010000086.1:0-2363 GCA_039630295.1 Aquificaceae bacterium
AGGAGTAGCAGGAAAACCGCACCACCCTTGTCCGGTTGTAAGAGGAGCAGAAAAGCCATAGAGAAGGGAGGGAGAAAAGCCCAGATAAAGTGCCTCCACCTTCTAAGGTTTCCCTTACGGACTATATAATAGGAAAGGAAAAGAACAAGGCTTATCTTCGCAAACTCTAGGGGTTGAAGGCTGGAACCCAGAAGCCATCTGTCCACTGCCTTGCCGGAGACTATTTTTTTTATGACCACCGCCAACAGGCTCAGAAGAGAGAGGCTTACGAGCAGGTAGGGAAGGAAGGACCTGACAAAAGGTCTGTAGTCGGTCTTTGCCAGAAGGGTCGCCAACCAGAAACCCAACAAGAAGACCGCAAGTTGAAGAAGAGGCTTTCTGTAAAGAGAGAGGTTGCCGTAAGAATCCAGAAGGCGCGGGACAAGGTTGACGCTCACTATAATTGTTTCTCCAAGGAGAAAGAGGGTGAGAAGGCTGAAAAGTATCCACCCATCCCAAACCTTTATCACAGTAAATAAAAATATAGCAAAGTGGAGAAGAGGGTGTATAATATACAGTTACCATCCGGGGTAGCTCAACGGGCAGAGCAGGCGGCTGTTAACCGTCAGGTTGGGGGTTCGAGTCCCTCCCCCGGAGCCATAAAAGAGATGATAGAAATAAGAGGTATAACTCTTCCTGTAGTGATTGTGGAGATTAAGGAGAAGGGAGACCCTGAAAGCCTCATAGAGGAGATAAAAAGGAAGATTTCCTCCAGGCTTTTCGAGGGTAGCTATGTGCTGATAGAGGACAGGGGGTTTCTGAAAAAAGAGGAGGTGGAAAGTTTAGAGAAAGCCCTATCTGAGAAAAGTATAAAAAGCATAAAGAGGCTAAGCCTTGAGGACAGGGAAAAGATAGGTAAGGAGCGTCTTCTGATTGTCCAGAGGCACCTCCGTTCGGGTCAGAAGGTGGAGCACAACGGAGACATACTGGTTCTTGGAGATGTGAACAAGGATGCGCAGGTTATAGCCACGGGCAACATTATAGTTATGGGGAAGCTTAGAGGTGTGGCTATGGCGGGAGCTCTCGGGGATGAGAGGGCTGTGGTGGTCGCACTTGAGATGGAGCCCCAGCAGATTAGGATAGGAAGAAAGGTTGCCATAAAGGACGAAGGGGAAAGAACATCACCCGGCTACCCGGAGGTTGCAAGGGTTGAGAATGGTAATATAATACTTGAGAGGGTATAAATGGGCGGGGTTTTTGTAGTTACCTCAGGAAAGGGAGGTGTGGGCAAGACTACCATAGCAGCCAATCTCAGCGTTGCCCTTGCAAGCCTTGGAAGGAAAGTCCTTGCGGTGGATGCGGACATAGGTCTGAGAAACCTTGATATGATACTCGGTCTTGAAAACAGGATAGTCTACGATGTGCTGGATGTGCTGGAGGGGAGGGTGGAGTTTCACAAGGCACTTGTAAGAGACAAGAGGGGTTTGAACCTCTGGCTTCTGCCCGCCAACCAGACAAAGAACAAGGATGCCATAAACAAAGATAGATGGGTGGAAATGATAGGAGAGGTCGTGAACTCGGGTGAGTATGACTACATATTTATAGACTCGCCTGCGGGTATAGAACAGGGTTTTCAGATAGCAGCCCTTCCGGCGGACACCGCCCTTGTGGTGGTAAACCCCGAGGTCTCCTCCATAAGAGATGCGGACAGGATAATCGGACTTCTGGAAAACATGGAAAAAAGGGAATACTACCTCGTGATAAACAGGATAAAGTGGGAGAGCGTAAAGCGGGGCGAGATGCTCTCGGTGGAGGATATAGTGGACATACTCAAAGCCCGCCCCATAGGCATAGTGCCGGAGGAACCAAAGCTGGTGGATTTTACCAACAGAGGAGAACCCATAGTGCTTTCCAAAGACTACAATGTATCAAAGGCTATAATGGACATGGCAAGGAGGATAGAGGGTGAAGACCTTCCGATGGTCCGGTATGGAGAGAAAAAAGGTCTCTTTGAAAGATTGCTGGGGAGGTAGCAACAGTTGACACAATTTAGGCAAAAGTATGTAAAAGTGCTTGCAGGCACGATAACAATTCAGGAGAAACTGACCTTTGAAAAGGAAGCGGACAGGCAAAAAGTCTTAGACCTTATGAGAAGGTGGTCTTCCTGTATGAGATACGTATATAACAGATTGCTTGAAGGCTATGAAAGAAATCAGCTTAAAAAAGAGCTTCAGGGCATCTTTGGTCTTAATTCCAGATATGTGGACGATGCCATACTGAAGGCAAAGAGTGTTCTATCCTCATGCAGGGAAAAAGTAGAAAAGTCAAGGAAGGTCATTTTTGGTGGTAGAGAACTCTTTGAAAAACTGAAGAAAAGGCACATA
>JBCNVH010000087.1:0-13662 GCA_039630295.1 Aquificaceae bacterium
GCAGAGCGTAAGGGCGGGGCAGATGCTCTTAAGCGTCAACGGAGAGGGAGCTTCAGGCCTAGGTCTCCGCGAAATGGAGTATCAGAGCACACAGGCGGAGCAGGCTCTCAAGTCTGCGTCTGGCAAACTACGAGGCGGTCAGGAAGACCTCCGACAGGTATTCAAACCTTCTGAAGGAAGGTGCTATAACCCAGCAAAGTTAGCCAGATAAAGGCTCAGTATGAATCTGCAAAAGCTCAGGTGGAGCAGGCAAGGGCAGGCATAAAAGTTGTCCAGAGTCAGAGACAGGCGATTGCCAGCAATCTTAAATACACAAGCCTGACCGCACCCATAAACGGTGTGGTGGTTCAGAAAAATGTGGATGTGGGCGACCTTGCGGTGCCGGGAAACCCCCTTCTGGTTGTAGAGGCACCCCCCTACCTCTTTGAAGCCTTCCTGCCCGAAAGGTTTGTGGGTAGTGTAAAGGTAGGCGAAGAATACGAGGTTTATCTGCAGGCTCTAAACAAGAGCCTCAAAGGTAGGGTAAGAGAAGTTTCACCGGCTCTTGACCCTGTTACAAAGACCTTCAGAGTAAAGCTTCAGCTTCAGGAAAGTGAAGGTATAAGGAGTGGTATGTATGGAAGCCTTCTCATACCGGAGAAGGTGGAGGCACTTCTTGTGCCAGAATCCGCCATAGTTAGGCGCTTTGACTTTACAGGTGTTTGGGTGGTAAAGCCCGACAACACCCTTGAGCTCAGGTTTGTGAAGCTGGGCGAAAGGAGAGGAAACAGGGTAGAAGTCCTTTCAGGGCTCAGGGAAGGTGAAAGGATAATCCTTCGCGGTGTGGAGAAAGCCTGTGAGGGTTGCAGGTTAGGAGGCTAACATGTATGGCTTTGCTGGCAGGCTCGCCAACTACTTTATAGACTCAAAGCTCACCCCCATACTCATACTTGTATCCCTCGCCCTTGGTCTTTTTGCGGTGGCTACCACACCCAAGGAAGAGGAGCCACAGATAGTGGTTCCTATGATAGACATCATGATTTCCTACCCCGGCGCCACACCGGAGGAAGTGGAGAGGAGGGTGGTTGCACCCCTCGAGAAAAAACTCTGGGAGCTAAAAGACATTGAATACATATACTCCGCCAGCGGGGAAGGTATGGCGGTGGTCACCGCCCGCTTTTATGTGGGCACGAACCCGGTCAAGGCTCTGGTTGACCTCAACACCAAAATGCTCTCCGCCATGGACCTGGCACCACCCGGCGTTAGCCTTCCCCCCCTCATAAAGCCCAAGTCCATAGATGACGTGCCCATACTTACCCTGACTCTGTGGGGCAAAAACTATGACCCTTATGCCCTCAGACGCATGGCGGGTCTTGTGGAGAACGAGATAAAAAAGGTTCAGAATGTGGCAGATGTCTTTGTGGTGGGTGGTCAGCCAAGACAGCTCAGGATAATTCTTGAACCTCAAAAGCTCTCCGCCTACGGGGTCTCACCTCTGCACATAGCCCAGCTGGTGCAGGCAGCCAACGTCCAAGCCCTCAGCGGTAAGGTGGTGCAGGGCGACAGGGAGTATGTGATAAGGACCGGCGAGTTTCTCAGGTCAAAGGAGGAGGTGGAAGGCATAGTGGTGGGTGTCTTTGGCGGAAAGCCTGTCTACCTGAGAGATGTGGCTACCGTAGTGGATGGTCCTTCGGAGGTAAGAGACTATGTGCTTATGGGCTTTGGACCAAAGCACGAGGAGAAGGGCATAAGGGATGTAAAGCCGGGTGAGCTCTACCCCGCTGTAACCCTTGCGGTCTCCAAGAGGGTTGGCACAAACGCAGTGGAGGTCTCCCGAGAGGTTCTTGAGCTGGTAGAGCATCTAAAAGGAAAGTCTCTTCCCAAAGACCTGAACATAACCATAACCAGAAACTACGGCGAGACCGCCAAGGAAAAGGCGGACACCCTCATAAAAAAGCTCATCATAGCCACCTTCTCGGTGATACTCCTTATAGCCTTTGCCCTTGGATTTAAGGAAGCTATAGTTGTGGGTATTGCAGTGCCCGTCACCCTTGCCATAGCCCTCTTCCTGAGCCAGGTCTTTGGCTTCACCCTTAACAGGGTTACCCTCTTTGCCCTTATCTTTGCCATAGGAATACTGGTGGACGACGCCATAGTGGTGGTGGAGAACGTCCACCGCTGGTTTGAGCTGAAGCTGGCAAAAACCCCCAGAGAAGCCATCGTCAGAGCCACAGACGAGGTGGGAAACCCTACCATTCTGGCAACCTTTACCGTCATAGCTGCCCTCATGCCCATGGCTTTCGTCACCGGTCTTATGGGGCCCCTACATGAGACCCATACCCATAAACGCCTCCGTCGCCATGTTCTTTTCCCTTCTTGTTGCCTTCATAATAACCCCCTGGGCAAGCTACCTCCTGCTCAGGAAGCAATTTGACAGGGAGCATAAAAAGGAAGAGATAGACATAAGGGAGACCACCTTCTGGAAGCTATACTCGCGCCTCATGGTGCCCTTGCTCACAAGTAAAACCAAAAGGTATGCCTTCTACTTCTTTACCCTTGCCCTTATGGGTCTTTCGGTGGTGCTTTTGGCGAGCAAGGCGGTTGTGGTAAAGATGCTCCCCTATGACAACAAGAGCGAGCTCCAGATTGTGATAGACATGCCGGAAGGCACACCCTTAGAAAGAACCCTTGAGACCGCAAAAGCCATCGGAGACTACCTCTCAAGACAGTCCATAGTTACCGACTATCAGATATATGCGGGCACTTCCTCACCCTTTAACTTCAACGGACTTGTGAGACACTACTACCTCAGACAGGGTTCAAACCTGGCGGACCTGCAGATAAACCTTATAAACAAGGACAAGAGGCAGGAGCAATCCCACGACTTTGCCAAGAGGATAAGACCGGCGGTGCGAGAGATAGCCAAAAGCTATGGTGCCAAGTATGTGGCGGTGGTGGAGGTCCCACCGGGTCCGCCCGTTCTCTCACCCATAGTGGCGGAGGTTTACGGTCCTGAACTTCAAAGCCAGCAGGCTTTTGCAAAAGAGGTGCTGAAGGTCTTTAAAAAGTCGGAGAGCATCACCGATGAGGGTATATACTTAGAGGACCCTGCACCCCTCCTGAGGTTGGTGGTAAGGGAAGACAGGGCAAAGACCGCAGGTATCTCCAAGCAGGAGCTGGTCCACACCCTTCAGGCACTACTTGGGGGCTATCAAGCAGGCATTATGCAGAACAGGGATACAGAACACACACCCCTGCTCATAAGGTTCGACCAGAAATACAGAACCCTTGACACCTTGAAAATGCTCCAACTGCCCACAAGGGATGGAAAGTCCGTGCCTCTGGCAGAGCTCGTAGAGGTCAGGGAGGACACCCTTGAGCCCACCATCTACAGGAAGAACCTAAGGCGTGTGGTCTATGTGATAGGGGATGTGGCGGGTAGAGAAGAGGCGCCCTTCTATGGCATTCTGGATGTAAGAAAGGCAATAAAGAGCCTTCCCAACACCTACGGACAGGTGGGCGAGCTTTGGATGTCCCTGCCTGTGGTGGAGGACCGTCTATATGTGAAGTGGGACGGAGAAATGCACATAACCCTTGAGGTTTTCAGAGACCTGGGTCTTGCCTTCGGTGTTGCCCTTTTTGTCATGTATGTGCTTATTCTTGGCTGGTTCAAGGACTTCAGAATACCCGGTATTATCATGGCACCCATACCCCTCACCCTGGTGGGTATAGTCCCCGGACATCTTATCATGGGTGCCTTCTTTACAGCCACCTCCATGATAGGCTTTATCGCCCTTGCGGGCATTATCGTGAGAAATTCTATCCTGCTGGTGGACTTTGCGGAGGAAAGGATAAGGGATGGCGTGCCACCCCATCTGGCAGTGGTGGAGGCGGGCGTAATAAGAACCAGACCTATACTGCTAACTGCGGTGGCGGTTATAGTGGGTGCTTTTGTGATAGTTTTTGACCCCATATTCAACGGTCTGGCTATATCTCTGATTTTTGGCACTATAGGTTCTACCACACTGACGCTGGTTCTTATACCTGTCATGTATTACGCCAGCAGAGTAAAAAAGATACAGTCTCTACCCACGCCGGAAGAGGTGCAGAGAGACATACTCAGATAACCTCGCTAAAGCTCTATAAGGCTGTCGGTTGTGCCGAAGGGGTTTGGCACCATCTTGTCCGCCTCCGGCTCGTTCTCCCATATATGCCCGTCAATGAGATACTTAAACCGGTAGCCCCTTCCTCTCCTGAGCTTTTTGCTTATCCAGAAGGTGCCATCCTTTTTCCTCTCATAGGCTCGGTTCCCAGTTATTCCACTCACCTACCAGCTCCACTTTCTGAGCATCCTCTCTTTTTACATAAAAGCTCACCGTGCAGAGTTCCTTCCCTTCCTGATAGGTTTTTGTTATCATGTTCTACCTCCTCCCTATATATGCTACCATATATTGGATGTATCTTAGTCTGAACCTTGAGGAGGTAAAAGAGCTCTCCAGAGAATACAATCTTATTCCCTTGTTTGCGGAGTTTATGGCAGACACGGAGACACCCCTTTCCCTCTATCTGAAGGTAAGAGAGGGGTGGAGGAATAGCTTTCTCCTTGAGAGCGCAGAGGGTGGCATTAAGTGGGGAAGGTATTCCTTCGTGGTGCTCTCCTCCGGCTTTTTCTATGCCTGGAAAAGGGGGATAGGTTACCTTTACAATCTGGGCAGGGTGAGCCTTTTTGAAGAAAAAGAGCCGCTGAGACCCCTTGAGGTTCTACTAAGGAGTTTTAAACCCTACTGCGACCCAAGGCTTTCAAGGTTCTGGGGAGGTTTTGTGGGTTATGTGGGCTATGACCTTGTGAAGTGCTACGAACCTGTGGAGGACAAAAACCCGGACCCCCTCAGCCTTTTTGACCTTTTCATGGTCATGAGCGAAGTGGTTGTAATGCACGACAACCTGAGCGGAAGTCTGAAGGTGATAGTTCCTCTGCAGGTGGAGAGAGGCATAGAGGAAGAATACAGAAGGGCAGAGAGGCTTATAGAGGAGACAGAAAAGAGGATTTTTAAAGGTGTGGTCTATCCCCTCCACTTCCCCCGTGTGGAGGCGGAGCTTCAGGAATGGCAGTCCAATTTTACCAAAGAGGAGTTCATGAAGATTGTCAGGAAGGCAAAGGAGTATGTGGCACAGGGAGATGTGGTGCAGGTGGTTCTCTCTCAAAGGTTTCAGAAAGCCTTCTCAGGAAAGTCTGAAGGCATATACAGGTCTCTGAGATACCTAAACCCTTCACCCTATATGTATTACATAGACCTAGGAGACCTTAAGGTGATAGGTTCTTCGCCGGAGGTGCTGGTAAGGCTTGAGGGCAAAAGGGTTGAGACAAGACCCATAGCAGGCACAAGAAGGAGGGGCGAGAGAGAGGAAGAAGACCTTATGCTGGAGAAGGAGCTCTTAGATGATGAGAAGGAAAGGGCGGAGCACCTCATGCTTGTGGACCTGGCAAGAAACGATGTGGGAAAGGTGAGCAAAGCGGGAAGTGTCAGGGTGGAAGGCTTTATGAGGGTTGAGAGATACTCTCACGTGATGCACCTGGTTAGCGATGTGGTGGGTGAACTCAAGGAAGGGCTCTCCGCAGTGGATGTGCTCAAGGCTCTTTTCCCCGCAGGAACTGTTTCGGGCGCACCAAAGGTGAGGGCAATGCAGATAATAGAAGAGCTTGAAGGTCAGAAGCGCGGCATATACGCAGGTGCGGTAGGCTATATATCCTTTGAGGGCAACATGGACATGGCAATAGCCATAAGGACAGCTCTGGTGCTGGGAGACAGGGTCTTCCTGCAGGCGGGTGCAGGCGTGGTGGCAGACTCGGATCCAGAGAAGGAATGGCTTGAGACGGTAAACAAGGCAAGGGCTCTGATGCAGGCGGTCCGCATGGCTGAATCAGTCAAGGAATAGCGAAAGACCTTTCAGACCTGCCCTCTTGAGGAGCTCTCGCTTTATCATCGCCTTGAAGAGCTCCTCCTCATTTCTAAATACCCTGAACTTAGCCATGAGCCTGGACTTTTCTTCCTTACCCAGACCCTCCCACAGAAAGTTAGCTATCCTCCTTTCCAGACCCTGAAGGAACTCCTCCGCTTCCCTTATGTCCTCAGGCTCAGTCCCGGTTAAGCTCGTCCCCAGTATTTCTTCCGCTCTTTTTAACCTCTCTCTGAACTTTTCCCTCCAGTCTTCAGAAGGAGGAGCTCTTTTTATATGGTGCTTGCTTAGCTTTTTTATCTCTCCAAAACTCATAAAGAGGGGCAGTTTTGACCTTTTCTCCGGCGGATAGAAGAGAAAAAACTTCCTTATGCCTTCTCTCACCACCTCAATGGGGTAACCCTCTTCCTCAAGAAACTTTAAAAACCAGCTATCTCTGGGTGAAAGGAAAAAGTCACCACTCTTAAACTCAAGGACTAAATCCTTAAGCTCTCTGTAATAGCTCATGGCTTCTTCTCAAAACCTCCTGATGGTCAAGGGATGTTCTGAACCCCTCACCGGTGAAGTGAGTTCTCACCCCTTCAAACACTTCCAGAAACCTCTCCATGGGTGGAGGCTGTCCTATTTTAAGGGCTTTTCCCAGGGCGGATATGGTGTAGAAGCCGGTAGTCTGAAGTTTTGCCTCTTCTCTTATCCTTCTCAGGATTTTAAGGGTGTTCTCCGACACTTCAAGCCTATCCTTCAACTGCCATATCTTTTCAACTATTTCTCTATCCCACAGCTCACCCAGCCAGAGGGGTCCGGCGAGGTGTAGCCTGCTGTGGCAGTGGGGACAGCTGGCTTTCAAACCCTCAAGGCTGACCCCCTCTCTGTAAAGACAGCGGTCGCAGTAAAGGATAAAACCTATATACTTCAGAAGGTGGTCCACCCTTTTGGGTCCTATATCCTTCTGAAAGAAGACCCTGAAGTAGTGTCTGTAAGAATAGGAGAAAAGGGGCTTTAGTAGAAAATCACTCTTTGCCCCTTCCTCCACCACTTTCTTTATGAGTATCCTAAGCCCCACCTCATGGTAAAACTCCGCAGATAGCAGGGGTCTTGAGCCATATCTCCTGAGACAGGTGGAGGGGTAAGTGCCAGAAAGCACAGAGGTGTCTGTGGCAGTCACTGCCAGCACCCCGTGCCGGGCTAAAGGTAGTATACCGCTCTCAAGAAAGGGAACGGGTGAGCCAAAGGGGTCTATGTCCACATAGTGAAGATTTCTGAGCTTTCTTAGAAGAAGACAGGCATCCTCCTGATAGACCTCCACCCTGTTTCCTAAACTGTGTCTTTCCACAAGCCCCTTGAAGAAATCTACCGCCCTCTGGTTTACGTCGTTGTAAACAGCTCTTTCCACTCTCTCTGTCTCAAGGAGCATCCTGAGAAGCCTTATACCGCTGGCACCCATTGGATCGCAGACCCTGAGCCCTTCAAAGGGGAGAGAAAGAAGGAGAAGGAGGCTCAGGTCTCTGTTCTCTCTCATCTGTGGATTGTAGAAAACTTCCATCTGTGAAGAGACAATACAGGGAAGGGAAAGCTCAAGGTATACCTGACCCTCCTTTATCATGAAAGCCTGTAGCCCTTGACCGTATCCACAAGAAGCTTTACCTTTGAAAACTCCATATCGGGCATAAGCCCGTGTCCAAGGTTGAAGATGTAGCGGGTCTTTCTTGGAACGCATTTCAGAAATCCCTGCACCCTTTCCACAATGGTGTCCTCTTTGCAATAGAGCACCGCAGGGTCAAGGTTTCCCTGAATGACCTTTCCGCTTTCCCTCATGGCGGTGTAAAGGTCCACCGTCCAATCCAGGGAAAGGGCATCCATCCGCAGTTTCTCAAGAGCTCTGAGAAAGGAAGCTGAACCTCTGAAAAAGTATAGGATGGGTGTAGGAGAAAACTTCTTTAGCTCCTCAAAGAGCATCTTAAGATAGGTCTGTGCGTATTCCTCAAAGTCCTCATAAGGCATATGCATAGCCCAGCTATCAAAAACCTGAACCAGGTCCGCACCAGCCCTTATCTGACCTTTGAGGTATTCCAGCAGGTTTTCCACAAGAAGAGACATAAGCACCCTGTAGTCTTCGCCTCCCTCCCACATAAATCTCTTTGTTTTCTTAAAGTCCTTGCTCGAGCCACCCTCCATCATGTAAGCCATAAGGGTGAAGGGTGCACCGCAGAAGCCTATAACCGGCACCTCTCTTAGCTGAGCCTTTACACTCCTTATTATCTCCCCCACAAATTCCACGCTGGAAAAGTCTATCTTTCTTAGGCTTTTCACATCGCCTTCCCAGCTTAATCTCGGACCCTCACCCTCGGTAAACTCCACCTTCACACCCATAGGCTCGAGAGGCACCAGTATGTCTGAGAAGATTATCACTGCGTCCACGTCCAGAAGTTCCACGGGTAAGAGGCTTGCCCTGACCGCGAGCTCCACCTTCTTGCAAAAGCTAAGAAAATCCTTCTCCTTTTCTCTTAACTCTCTATACTGGGGCATATACCTGCCCGCCTGACGCATAAGCCACACAGGAAACCGCTCTATCTTCTCTCCTTTAAGACTGTCAAGAAGTAGCATGGCTATAGTATATACCGACAGCCATCCTTTAGTTACTGCTGTTTTAAAAAGTAGTGCCTTGTCCGACAGTTATATAAAAGTGCGGTGTCAAGGAAGTGATGGCGGACAATGACTATGATACACCAAATATTCAAACATTTAGGGCAGGATATAGAGCCTATAATCCAGCAGGGGCAGATGAAGGAGGTGGAAAGAAAGGCACAGCTACGGTGGGGGCTTCTTCTGCTTATTGGTGAGTAATATAGTAAAGAAAGCTAATCTTCGGGGTAATGCTTAGCGGCATATTTTTTAAGGAGTGGTGTTTTTATGGCGGTCAGATAAAATATGTGATGGTAGAGGACAGGATAGGTTGTCGGATAACGCTAATTTGTAAAAAAGTTATGACCTTTTCCACTGGTGGAATGTAAAAGAAATGAATAAACTTATAAAGGATGAAAAACATAGATGTAGATATTAGGTTGCTTGAGCTTTTCTGCTGTGTATACGAGAAAGGAAGCATTTCGGAGAGCTCAAACTGCCTTCACCTCTCCCAGTCCACTATAAGCTTTCATATGCATCAGCTGGAAAAGTCCACAGGTCTTAAACTTTTTTACAGGAAGGGGAGAAAGCTTATACCCACCAGCAATGCTCACATACTTTACCCTTACGCAAGAAAGCTACTTGAACTTAAGCTGTCAGTGATAGAGGAGATAAAACTCCTTACAGGTTCTTACAAGGGATACATAAAGATAGGCGCAAGCTCCATACCCGGACATTACCTCCTGCCTGAATTTGTGCGCAAGTATCTCATGAAGAACCCAAACACGCAGATAGACCTTTCGGTGGAGGACTCCTATCTGGTGCTGGAGAAAGTAAGGTCAGGAGTGGTGGACCTTGGCTTTGTGAGCTTCTTTCTGACGGATGCAGGAATATATGCGAGAGAGGTTTGGGAGGATTCCCTGCTCTTCATAGGTAGCAGGGATGTAAGAGAAGAGCTGTTTCTTGAAGACTATACAAGTCTGCCCTTTATTCTAAGAGAGGAGACTTCAGGAACCAGAAGGTTTATGGAAAACTTTTTAAAAGCTCTGGGTGTGGATACAAGGGGGTTGAAAGTGCTTCTCACGGTGAACAGGGACGAGATAATCCTCGAAGTTCTGAAAGGTGTTAGGGCGGTTTCTTATATATCCTCTCGCGTCCTGAAAGAAGCCAGAGCACCCCATGTGAAAGTCCTGAACATCAGAAATGTGGAACCGCCAGCGAGGAAATTTCACCTCATCTATAGCAAGGATAGACCTCAGAGCTCTGCGGTGAGGAATTTTATTGAGGAGTTTAGCAGATTCGTTGAAGGTGTAAGGGTTTAGACTTCAGCACCATCAAGTATCCTTTCACATCCACAGGTTCTTTCTTCTGGAAGCAACCTCAAGAACTGTGCTATAACCCTTCCGATGTCCTGCTCCTTCTGTTTCATAAGACTTATAACTTCCTCGCTGGTAAGTCTGTAACCTGCTATACCTGCAGCCGGATTAGCCACGAGGCACAGGCTCACATAACACATGGTGAGCTCCCGAGCGAGAACAACCTCCGGGTAGCCTGTCATGCCTACCACATCACCACCCAGCCTTTCTATCATCCTTATCTCCGCAGGTGTTTCAAACCTTGGACCCTCGGTGCAGGCATAGGTGCCGGAAGTGTGATAAGGAAGCTTAATTTCCTCAAGGACTTCAATAAGTAGTTCCCTCATCTGGGGACAGTAAAGCTGGCTTGCATCCACATGAACCACCCTGCCTTCCTTTAAAAGCCTCGACACCTTGTCCCCACCATCCACAGGAAGGGAGAACTTACCCTCGTAAAAGGTGTCTTTCCTGCCCTTCGTAAGGTCTATAAGGTCATCCACCACCACAAAATCTCCTGCGTTGAACCTTTTGTTTATCGCACCAACTGCGGAGACCGCAAAAACCCTCTTTACACCCAGCTCTTTGAAAGCCCACAGGTTTGCCCTGTAAGGAACAAGATGGGAGGGTAAAGATGCCCCTCTTCCATGCCTTGAGATAAAAATCCTGACCTTCAACCTGAGCCACCAGTATTTCGGAGGAAGGCTCGCCAAGGGAGTTTCTTACCTCAGCCTTTCAAGGAACCTGAAAGCCTTCCAATCTGTATATACCGCTACCGCCTATTATACCTATCATAGCTCCCTTGAAGGACAGAGGTCATACAGAGGGCACTCCTGATGCTTCGGCTTCTGGGCGGTGCATACATACCTCCCCAGAAGTATGAGAAGGTTGGAGAACTTGCCCCAGAGCTCTTTCGGGACCACTTTCATAAGGTCCTGCTCTATCTTCTCTGGCTTGTCCTCCTCCGTAAGCCCTAACCTCTGGCTGACCCTTGCCACATGGGTATCCACCGCTATACCCTCATTCTTACCAAAGGCGTTGTAAAGTATGAGGTTGGCACTCTTCCTGCCAACGCCGGGAAGTCTTGTAAGACCCTCCATCGTATCCGGAACTTTACCACCAAACTCCTCCATTATCCTCTGGCAGGCAGACTTTATAAATTTTGCCTTGTTTCTGTAGTAATTTACCGAGCTTATGTCCTTCTCAAGCTCTTCAAGGGAAACTTTCAGATAGTCTTCACAGTTTACATATTTTTTAAAGAGCTTCTCCGTTAGCTGGTTTACCTTTTTGTCAGTGGTCTGGGCGGACAGGACTACTGCCACCAGGAGCTCAAGGGGGGTGGAAAAGTTAAGCTCAAGCTTATCAGGAAAAAGCTTCTCAAGCCTTGACACTATTTCTTGAACTTTATCCTCCATGAGGCTTTAAATTATAACACATGGGGTGGGAAGTATATCCGGTTCTGGGACTTGCGGTTCTCTTCCTTGCTTCTGGCTTTCTCTTCGGTGATAACCCGCTCTTTAGAAGACTTGCAATCCTCTACTCTGTATCCTTCCTCCTTATATCCGCCGGCTATTATCTCCGTGGGTATTTATCTAATTTAAGCGTCCTTTTTAACATCTCAGGATACCTTATGTTCATACCTGTCTTTTACATAAACTACAGGCTGGTAAAATCCTACAGAAAGTCTATGGACAGAATGTATGTTGACCCTCTAAGTGGTGTTTACAACAGGCTTTTCCTTGAGGAGGTCCTGAGCTCCATAGTGCTGGACTATGAAAGGCTTAACAATAGATATGTGGTGCTCTTCGTAGATGTGGACAACCTGAAGCAGATTAACGACAGCTTTGGGCATAGCGCAGGAGACAAGCTTCTTACAGAGGTAGGAAAACTTTTAAAGAGCTCTCTAAGGGCGGGCAGAGACGCTGTGGTCAGATACGGTGGGGATGAGTTTCTCATAGTGGCAGAAGTTAACACCTGCGCCAACGCTCTGAGCATAGTGCAGAGGATAGAAGCGGAGGTCTCTGCGGTTCGGTCCTCTTTGGGTATTCCTGTATCGCTGTCCATAGGTTTTGCCTGCTATCCGGAGGATGGTAAGGATTTTAAACAGCTTATCAAGCTGGCGGATGAAAGGATGTATAATATAAAAAGCAGTAATAAAAAGCTGAAAGATGTATCTGATATACGCTGAAGAGCATACGGATTTGCTCCTTAAGAGCCTGAAGGATGCGGGACTATCACCAAAGAGGATGGGGAATTTATTTCTGGTGGACTGTAGCAAAAGCCAGCTTCTGGAAGCCATCAGTTATCTGCCCCAGGAAGTGCTTAAAAAACTGAAAATATCTCCAGCTGCGGAGGAGGACCTTAAAAAACCCTACAGATTGCTGGAAATAGGCTTCATGTCAGTGAACGCGGAGACTTTTATAGAGAGTAGCATGTTTGAGAACCTCATGAAGGTTGTGGGGAATGTGGAAACCTATTTCCACGCCATAGTGAACGCAAAAACAGGCAAGATTTTTGGCTTTGAGGCATTATGCAGAGCACAGGTGCCAGTCTACAAGCTTTTCAAGGTTAGCGACAGGATAGCGATGATTACCGACTATTTCTGCAGAGAGAAGGCTCTTCTGGAATACAATTCAAGGTTTAATAAGGTTCATCACCTTTTCCTTAACATGCATCCTAAATTTTTTAACGACCCTTTAGAACATGTGGGGGAGCTTGAGGCAAGCTTCCAGCTGAAGGGTATAGCACCCAATATAGTGGTGGTTGAGATTAACGAGTATGAAGGTATGGACCTAAACGCCCTGAAGATGATGAGAGATTTTTTGAGGAATACGGGTGTAAAGATGGCTCTTGATGATGTGGGTGCTGGCTACGCAGGGCTTTATCAGCTGGTGGAAATCCATCCTGACATTGCCAAGTTTGACATAGAGCTGATCAGAGATGTTCATAAACATACCATCAAGGGAACCGTTCTGAAAAAGCTTGTGGAAGCCTGTAGAGATTCCGGTATAATGACGCTGGCGGAGGGTGTGGAAAAGAGAGAGGAATTAGACTTTCTTATGGATATAGGTGTAGACCTCTTGCAGGGGTTTATATTTGCCAAGCCAGAACCCTATCCAAACATAAAGGAAATAGAGAAAAAGGCTTATAATTTACTTAACAAAGCAGGAGGTGCAACATGAAAACCCTCGCCTACGGTCTACCCAGGCTTGGAGAAAAGAGAGAATTCAAGGTCCTTCTGGAAGACTTCTGGAAGGGTAAAGTATCGGAGAAGGATTTCATAAATGGCATGAACTCTCTGAGAGATTGGATGGCAAACCTTTACAGCAGACATGTGGACCTTTTCCCTTCCGGAGAGCTATCTTACTACGATTTTATGCTGGATACGTCCATAACCCTTGGAGCTCTACCCAAAAGGTTTGGCGAATACAAAGGGCTGGAGACCTACTTCCAGATGGCAAGGGGAGCTCAGGCTCTGGAAATGACCAAATACTTCAACACCAATTACCACTACCTTGTGCCGGAGCTTGAGGGTAAGGACTTTAAACTTTTCAAAAATCTGCCCCTTGAGGAATACAATTATCTGAAACAAAGGGGTTATAATCCCCTTTCCAGGCTAATAGCACCTTACACCTTTCTGAGGCTTTCAAAGGTTCTAAAGAGGTCTGGACTTTCTGACCTTCCTCTTTATGAGCTTTCAAAGATTGAAAGTCAGGGTGATATGGAAGAATACCTTAATGCTGTCTTTCCA
>JBCNVH010000088.1:0-2580 GCA_039630295.1 Aquificaceae bacterium
GTGGTGCCTTCCTTGAGCTACTTGAGAGCAACAGCCTGCCCTGTATAGAAGTTCTGGACGATGCATAACCTTGAGCTTTTTCTGAAGGTGGCAAAGGAGGCAAGCCTTTTGGGCGGTCTTGTCCTTAAGGAGTTCTACAGAAGCGAAGAGAACAGGGTAATGGAAAAGGGAGAAAAGGACATTTACAGCCTTGCGGACAAGCTTTCAGAGGAAAGGATAAGAGAGCACATACAGAAATACCTGCAGGACCACAGGGTTGTGGGTGAGGAGGATGGGGGTTCAGGTGAGGGTGAGTATGTCTGGTTTATTGACCCTCTGGACGGAACTAAAAACTACATAGCGGGTTTCCCTATCTTTGGGACCTCTGTGGGTTTGCTATACGGAGGAAGACCCCTTGTGGGTGCGGTATACCTGCCTGTATTTGACAGTCTTTACTGGGCGGTGGAGGGTGGAGGTGCCTTCAAAAATGGAAAAAGGATAGGTATAAGAGAAAAGGCACATTTAAAGGAATGCTATGTAGCATATGGTTATCCCTCAAGGGCAAAGAGAGAACTAAACTCTTACTGGAACATCTTCAAAGAGGTCTTTGATAAGGTGGGTGCCATGAGGAGACCGGGGGCTGCCGCTGTTGACCTCTGCCTTCTGGCGGAGGGTGTCTTTGATGGGCTTCTTGAGTTCGAGCTAAACCCCTGGGATGTGGTGGCAGGTTCTCTCATAGCAAAGGAAGCGGGGGCAAGGGTTGCTTTGACCAAAGGCTTCTCAATGGCGACGGATGTTTACGCAGGCAACCGCATATGCTACCCCTTTATAGAAAGGGTGATTAAATTAAACCTTGAGGAGTTTCATGAGCTCGCCTTTTAAAAAAGAGAAAGGGGGTAAGGATGAGGTTTCTCGTTCCCGTAGACTTTACGGAGATAACTAACCCACTTTTGAAGCTTGTCAAGAACCTTGCCACTGCCCATCAGGCGGAGGTAAGGCTCCTGCACACACTCTCTCCTGTCCTTTACCTTCCCTATCCGGAGAGTTTTGGTATGAGTGCCATAGACCTCCAGCTCCTGACCGAACTTCAGGAAAGGAAAAGGGAAGAGGCAAAGGAAAAGCTTAAGGGTCTTGCAGATTTCCTTAAACCTTTAAAGACAGACCTGCTTGTGGAAATAGGTGAACCTGCGGAGGTTATCCTTGAGCAGGAAAAAACCTTTGACCTGCTCTTTATGGGAAGTCACAAGAAGGGGTTGGTGGAGAGGATACTTCTGGGCTCTACCACGGAGAAGGTGGTCAAGTATTCTCATAAACCCGTCTTCGTCCTTAAGGGGAAAGAACTGCAGAGTATAAGAAGGGTGCTCATAGCCTACGACTTTTCAGAGCATGCCCGAAGGGCGATGGAGTTTGCGGAGAGGCTCTTTAAACCCTTCCTTCCACGCATGACGCTCCTGCATGTGGAAGAGACCATTGAACTTCCAGTGGTTGAAGGTATAAAGGATATTCTGAGCCAGAAATACAGAGAAGAAAAGATAAAACACCTGAAGGATAGGGAAAAAGGGCTAAAAGACCAGGGTTTTGAAGCAGAGTTTCACCTGCTTGAGGGCAGGTCTCCGGTAGAAGGTATAAAGGTCTTCCTCAGAGAGAATAAGGATATAGACCTGGTTGTTCTGGGAAGCAGGGGACTATCCGGGCTTAAAAGGGTCTTGCTTGGAAGCACCTCCTCCGAGCTTGTAAGGGTTCTTGACCTGTCCCTACTCATACACAGGGGTGAAGGGTGAGATACTTATCCTTCCTGCTCTTTGCAAGCCTGGCTATTGCCTACAACCCCTACATGGATTATGTGCTCTGCAGGTTCCATCAGGAAAGGGAACCTTTAAAGGCAGAAGGATACTGTCTGAAAGCCCTTGAAAGGGCACCCACACCAAGCCTTTATATGGATGTGGTCCGGCTGGAGATGCAGTTGAAAAACCAGGAAAAGGCTCTAAAGGTAGCTATGGAATTTAAGGCTAAGTATCCCGACCTGTCTGAGCCATACATACTCTTACACAGCATACACACCGCAAGGAGAGAACAGGATAGCGCCCTGAAGATCCTTGAGGAGGGCTACCTTAAAAATCCCCAATCCAGGGAGGTCATGGTCTTTCTGGCGGAGGAATATCTGAAAAGGGGTGAGCCGGTGAAGGCAAAGAGCGTCCTGCAAAACCTCGCCAAGGTTAGCCCCGACAACCCCCTACCCTACTTCATGCTGGCAAGGATAGCTCTCTCGGAGGGGAAGCAGGAGGAGGCGATAGACTTTCTCCAGAAAGTCTCTAAAGGTAAACCCTACCTTTCCTGCGGGCTTTATAACCCTTGGTGGTATCTACGAGCAGAGGAAGAAGATCCAAAGGCAAAGGAACTCTACGAAGACATACTCAAGCAAGGCCCCTTGGCAACAGAAACGCCCTCCAGAGGCTGGGCAATCTATACACCATAAGTGGCAGGTATGAGGAAGCAAAGGAGGTATACAGAAGGCTTGTGGGAGCCTACCCTGAGAGTATGAACCTATACCAGTATGGTCTGGTGCTTATAAGGGCAGGAGAAACTCAGGAAGCCAGAAGG
>JBCNVH010000089.1:0-16326 GCA_039630295.1 Aquificaceae bacterium
ACCTATCTCGCTTACAAACCTTACATCAGGGTGGAGTTTTTCCACTGCAGTGGCAACTGAGACCACCTCCTGCACAAACCTCGCACCTATGAACCCCGCAATAGAACCTCCGCCAGAGCCGGTCATGTATACCCTGTCCCTGCCTGCTGTTAGACCAAAGTTTTCCTCCAGCCTTAGAAGAAACTCCAGCACCTTCTCCGCCTGTCTGGTGTTGTGCCTCTCGTAGGCTTTGTGAAGTATGTTACCCTCCTTGTTGTTAGCATACTTACAGGTGGGTGCCTCCCACATCTATGCCAAGCAGTAGCATGTTAAACCTCCTTTTTGGCGTTTCTTAAACTTAAACACTCCAGGGCAATCAGGCAAGTCCCTGAACTAAAGTTTTGTATGGATTGAGTCTGCTTCTATCAACTTTGTCCATTGACCTCCTACTAAACCCATAATTGCCAAAGCCTCTATAAAAGTCATACCTTGTTAAGGTTTTCTCAGGATGGCTATTTTCAAACCCTTGATAGTCAGGCACTCTGTGAGTATTTAACAACAGGTTGCTAAATTCTGCAAAACTTTAGTATTTAGGAATTATAGCAAAATTGAAAATTGTCTTAGGTCAAAGAATAAAAAAGTGCCGTATTACATTGGCTCAAAAGCAGGTATGAGGATGAGAGGTATTACAGGAAGATATACCGTGGGTGGAGCAGTTGTTTGGTAATGTGAAGAGGATATGGGGTGACAGGGACAGGACGAGGATTTACGAGCTTGCGAGGCTTTTTGTGATGGTGAGGTTTATGCTGTGGAACTTGAGTATGTTGCTGAAGGTTAGTTTTTTTTATGTTTTCCTCCTTACCTTATAAAGTCCTTGTCCTACGCATACTTGAGAATTTTCAAACAGTCTCCCAGAGGGGGTTGACAATTTACAGTATTTGACTTAGATTATATAACAGTAAAACTATCAAGGAGGTGGATGCCATGAGAAGAGGACTTATGTTGTGGAGCCCCTTTGCAGAGATTGAGCGTATCAGAAGAGAATTTGACAGGCTCCTTGAGGAGCTTGTGCCCAGAGAGGAAGGAGAAAAAATCTTTGCCCCTGCAGTGGATGTATACGAAACGGACCAGGAGCTTGTGGTAAAAGCGGAGTTACCAGGCGTCAAGAAGGAAAATGTGGAAGTCTCTATAAGGGACAACGCTCTGTGCATAAAAGGTGAGAAGAAGGAAGAGAAGGAAGAAAAGACGGATACTTACCACAGGGTGGAAAGGGTTTACGGAAAGTTTGAGAGAGTTATACCTCTACCTGTGGAGGCAAAGGTGGAGTCCGCAAAGGCGGAGTTTAAGGATGGTGTTCTGGAAATAAGAATACCAAAAGCGGAAGGGGCAAAGGAAAGGAAGATAGAGATAACTTAAACCTCTTTCCGGGGCAGCCGTTCTATGGTTGCCCCCAGTTCCTTTAACTTTTCCTCCAACCTCTCGTATCCTCTGTCCAGATGGTAGATGTCCCTGACAAGAGTTTTACCCTCCGCCACAAGACCTGCAAGGACGAGGCTGGCAGAAGCTCGTAGGTCCGTGGAGTAAACCTCTGCGCCGGAGAGCTTTTCCACACCTCTTACTATAGCCAGCCTGTCTCTCACATGGATGTCCGCGCCCATCCTCTGTAGCTCAGCCACGTGCTGGAAGCGGTTTTCAAAGATATTTTCTCTTATTTCGGACACACCTCTGGCAATAGAACAAAGGACCATAAACTGTGCCTGCATGTCTGTAGGAAAGCCGGGATACTCTGCGGTGGATATGCTCAGTGGCTCTATACTTCCACCACCCTTTACACGAAGGCTGTTCAGGCTCAAAATGTCCACCACCGCACCCCCCTCCCTGAGTTTTTCTATGATGTTTCCCAGATGTTCTATTCTCACATCCTCAAGCACTACTTCCCCCCCGGTTAAAAAGCCTGCCACCATGAGCGTTCCTGCCTCTATCCTGTCCGGTATAACCCTATGGTTAAAACCCCTGAGCTCTCTACTTCCCCTTATCAGGGCAGTCCTGTCCTCTATTTCTATCTCCGCACCCATCTTTCTAAGGACCTCAACCAAGTCAATAACTTCAGGCTCGAGGGCTATGTTTCTAAGGATACTCCGCCTTTCACAACCGCTCAGAAACATCAAAGCATTTTCAGTGCCGGTGACGGTTATAACCTCGAAGGTATACTCCACAGGTCTTATTCTTTCCACTTCAAGGTTTATGTAGCCATGCTTTATCTCTATACGGGCGCCAGCCCTCTCAAAGACCTTGAGATGCTGGTCTATGGACCTCACGCCTATAGAACAGCCACCGGGCATAGAGACCATAGCCCTTCCAAACCTTGCCAGTAGTGGACCCATAACGAGCACGGAGGCTCTCATGCGTCTCACCACTTCCTCGGGAGCTTTCTGGTTATTTACATAGGCTGGATTTACAAGCACCCTTTCTCCATCAAGCTCCACATGCGCCCCCAGGCTTTCAAGAAGTTCAAAGGCGGTCTGGGTATCAAGAAGGCGGGGGACTCTCTCCACAGAGCAAACCTCTCTGGATAATAGGCTCGCCATGAGTATGGGCAGAGAAGCGTTCTTTGAACCCGAAACCCTTATCGCACCCCTTAGAGCCCTACCTCCCTCAATAATAAAAGCTTCAGAAGTATATGATGTGGTGTTTCTCATCCTTTTTTATGATTATCTTAACCACTTCCCCCTTTCTTGAGTAGAATATCTCCACGCCGTCGTCTTCTTCTCTGTAGGTTGAAGGTTCATTGGAATATATAACCACTATTCTCCCCTCCTCCTCCAACACAAGGGGGAACTCTGTCATATCCTCACCACCACGCAGGTAAGGGCTTCCCTTACGCCCTCCAGAGAATGTATTTTGTTTATCACCAGCCTTCCCAGCTCATCCTGGTTCTTCAGCTCCGCAAAAACTATGATGTCGTAAGGACCGGTCACCACATCCGCAGTCTTTATGCCCTCAAAGGTTGACAGGGCAAGCATTATGGAGGGAATCTCACGGGGGTCCGCCTTTATCAGCACGTAGGCTTTTATGGAGTATTCGCTCTCAAGTTCCATCAGTTCTGTGATAGACATAGGATAGCCTTCGCCCTGTGTCTGCATAGTCCACCTCCTGCAGGAATATTTTAACCAACTTGTCCGCAAGGTTCGGCTCTTTCCTTATCTCTTCCACCAGACCGTGTATAAGCCTTCTTACCCTTGGCTCTCTCTCTTCTACCTCCTTCCAGCTCCTCTTAACACTCACTATAAGGTCCTCCACCTTCAGCAGTGCCACCCATTTCATAAACTTACCCACCTCATCCCATACTATTATCTCACCCTTTTCCTTTTCTCTGAGCCTTTCCTTGAGGTTCTTCTCCGCCACCTCCTGAAGGTCGTCGATGTTGTATAGGAAAACCTGGTCCAGCTCACCCACAGAGGAGTCCACATTCCTTGGAACGGATATGTCTATGAAAAACATAGGTCTATAACCCCTCTTCCTGATAGCTTTGCTTACCATCGGACGGTCTACTATACATCTTTTACTGCTCGTGGAAACTATGATTATGTCAAAGTCCTGAAGGTGTTCCGGAAGTTCTTCAAACCTTAGCACATGTCCACCCAGCTCTCCGGCAAGCTCCACCGCCCTTTCGTAGGTTCTGTTGGTGATAAAGAGGTGTGCCTGAAGTTTCTTAAGATACTTGGCAGATAACTCCGCCATCTCGCCAGCGCCCACCAGAAGCACCCTTATCCGAGCCAGGTCTCCGAATATCCTTTTGGCGAGCTCCACCGCCACGTAGCTGACAGAGACTGCGTTCTTGCTTATACCCGTCTCCGTCCTTACCCTCTTTGCGGTTCTTAGAGCTTTCTCGTAGAGCCTGTTTACAACCTTCCCGGCACAACCCAGCTCTCTTGCTATTCTATAGGCTTCCTTAAACTGGTTCACTATCTGGGTTTCCCCTATTACCATGGACTCCAGCCCACTTGCCACTCTAAACACATGAGCAACCGCCCTTTCCCCCTCCAGAAAGAAGGAGCTCTTCCTCAACCGCGCATCCGCACCCTTCAACCCTAAGAGTTCAAGCACCAGCCTGTTGATAGCTTCGTAGTCCTCCGCCACTCCGTATACCTCCACCCTGTTACAGGTGGATAAAAGCATAAGCTCCCTTATGCCGGCTATGGTTTTTAAGGGTGGTAGCAGGTAGTAGGCGTCTTCCCTGCTACAGGCGAGGAGCTCCCTCTGCTCCACCGGGGCGGTCTTGAAGTTAACACCCCATACAAATATGCGATACATCATCTATAAATATATCACACCACACCCAGAAGGGTTTCTCTGAGCTTACTCAGGGCTTCTTCCACATGAACCTCCTCCAGTATGAGGGGTGGGACAAACCTTAGGACCTTCTGGGCGGTGCAGTTTATCACGATACCCTTTTCAAGAGCTTTCAAAACCAGCTCATTACACTCCTTTTCCAGCTCAAGTCCAAGCATCAGACCTTTTCCCCTTACTTCTCCTACTTCAAGTCTCTTCAAACCTTCCTTGAAGTATTTACCTACCCTCTCTATCTGCGGAAGGAGCTTTTTCACCTCTCTAACCACCACACGAGCTCCCGCACAGGCTAAAGGATTGCCTCCAAAGGTGGAACCGTGAGAGCCTGGTCCGAAAGCCTGCGCCACCTCTTCCCTTGCCAGAAGGGCACCTATGGGCACACCACCACCCAGACCCTTGGCAAGGGTCAGTATGTCCGGCTCAAGCCCATAGTGTTCGTAAGCGTAAAACCTGCCCCGTCCTCCCCACACCTGTCTGCACCTCATCCACCATAAGAAGTAAGCCCTCCCTCCTGCAGAGTTCCTGAACCTTTCTAAGAAAATCACCCTGAGCTTCCCTTATACCTCCCTCACCCTGTATGACCTCCAGCAGGATGCCTGCAGTGTCCCTTTTTATAGCCCTTAGAACTGAGTCGAAGTCGTTCAGCTCTGCGTAGTCAAAGCCCTCCAGCAGTGGTTCAAAGCCTCTCTGAATTTTTTCCTGAGCGGTGGCAGACATGGCACCAAAGGTTCTGCCGTGGAAGGAGTTACGGAAGGTTATAATCCTGTATCTTTCTTCTCCCTTTTCCCGGAAATACTTCCTTACCAGTTTTATCGCACCTTCGTTTGCCTCCGCACCGCTGTTACAGAAAAAGACCCGCCCCCTGGTCCAGAAAAGGCTTACCAGCTCCTTTGCCAGCTCCTCCTGCCAGGGGTTTTCAAAGAGGTTGGAAAGGTGAAGGAGTTTCTTTGCCTGCTCGCACAGGGTTTTCGTAAGCTCCTTATGGGCGTAACCAAGTGAGTTAACCGCCACACCGGCCACCAGATCAAGGTATCTGTTCCCCTTTTCGTCGTAGAGGTATACTCCTTTACCTCTAACGAAGGAAAGAGGAAGCCTTCTGTAGGTTTCCATCAGGTGCATGGCTCTGCAACCCCCAGAAATCCGTTGCTTATAGGCATTCTCCAGTCCTTGCCGAAGGCTCTTCTTGTCATTTTTTGGAACCTGGGTGGTGCCTGTTTTCTCTTATACTCCGCTTTTCTTGACCATCTCTATCACTTTTCTCACCATCCTTTCTTCAAAGCCTCTATCCAGAAGTTCCTCAAAACCTAAGCCCTCCTCCATATAGAGTTCAAGAAGCTGGTCAAGTATATGGTAAGGTGGCAGTGTATCCTGGTCTCTCTGCCCCGGTCTTAACTCCGCACTGGGTGGTTTAAGGAGAACTCTCTCCGGTATGTCGTCCTTAAGGCTGTTCCTGTATCGGGCAAGCCTGTAGACCTGTGTCTTGTAGAGGTCCTTTATGGGTGCAAAGCCTCCAGCCATGTCCCCGTAGATGGTGGTGTAGCCCACCGCAGACTCGCTCTTGTTGGAAGTGGAAAGCACCAGCCAACCATACCTGTTGGAAAGGTAGAAGAGTATGTTTGCCCTTATGCGCGCCTGAAGGTTTTCCTCCGCAACACCAAGCCCATCGGAGGAAAGAGCCTCAAGAAAGGTCCTGTAGACCCCCCTTATAGGATACTCGAGCAGTTCTATCTGCAAGTTTTTCACAAGCAGGTAGACATCTTCCCTGCTCTCTTCTGAGGTAAACTCGGAGGGCATGAAGACACCCACCACCCTGTGTCTACCCAGAGCATCCACCGCAAGGCAGGCGACCAGAGAGGAATCTACGCCACCCGAAAGACCCAACACCACCTTTTCAAAGCAGTTCTTCTCCGCATAATCTCTCAGAGAAAGAAGGATGGCTTTATATAGCTCCTCTTCTTCCTCCGGAGGCTTTTCCAGTTTTGCTTCCCTGATAGAATGTCTCTGAAGGCAGGGAAGGTAGACCTTTTTTGCCTCCTGAGCTTTTCTTTCTCTGAGCCTGAGGTCAAGAAGCCTTCTTCTTCTTATAGCCTCCACATCCAGACTAAGGCTAAGCAGGTCCTCCTCAAAGGCTTTCGCCCTTGCCAGAACCCTACCCTCCGGGCTTATCACCAGACTGCGACCGTCAAAGACCAGCTCGTCCTGTCCACCCACCAGGTTCACATAGACAAGATAGGCTATGTTGTCCTCCGCACGAGCCCTAAGGAAGTTTTCCTTGAACTCATACTTGCCCCTATAGTAAGGTGAAGCGTTTATGTTTATGAGCACCTCACAACCACCAAGGGCGTAGTCTCTTTCCCAGCCATCGGGATGCCATATGTCCTCACAAATAGAGAAGCCAAACTTTACGCCACCCAGCTCCGCCATCAGGGGTTCCTCACCCGCCCTGAAGTATCTCTTCTCATCAAAGACCGAATAATTGGGTAAAAAGCTCTTTTTGTATACCCCCCTCACCCTTCCGCTACCAATCACCAGAAGGGCATTGTAAAGGTCTCCCTCATAGTAGGGCATGCCAAGAACCGCAGTTGAACGCATCCTCAGAGAAAAGTCCAGAAGTTCTTCAAGGGCTTTATGACATGCCTTTATAAAGTCAAGCCTGAGGAGAAGGTCTTCCGGTGGGTATCCGGAGAGGACAAGCTCGGGGAAAATTACCATGTGGGAGGTCTCCTCCGCAAGGCTCCAGCCTTCCTTTATCCTTTTTAAGTTGTATCTTAGGTTTCCTACCTGAGGGTTTATCTGGGCGAGTGTCAGGTTAACCGAACTCTGCATACTACATTATTTTAACCGCTTAAAGGCTGTTCTTTTCCTACCAGCTAAAATCTTTCCCAAGATAAATTTCCTTTACATCCTCCCTGGAACTCACCTCCTGGGGGTCACCCTCAGCAAGTATCCTGCCATCGCTGATGATGTATACCCTGTCCACCATCCTTATGGTCTCCCTCACATTGTGGTCTGTTATCAAGATGCCCAGGTTCTGGAGTTTGAGACTTAGTATCATGGACCTTATATCTGAAAGCATTATGGGGTCTATGCCGGTGAAAGGCTCATCAAAGAAGATGTATTTCGGTTTTGGTATAAGAGCTCTCGCCACCTCAAGCCTTCTCTTTTGCCCTCCCGAGAGCTTGCCCGCTTTCTGCTCTTTCAGCTCAAGGAGACCAAAATCGCCCAAAAGCTCCTCCGCCCTTGCCCTCTGAGATTCCTTACCTTCTTCAAAAAACTCAAGGAACAGGAGCAGGTTCTCGATAACCGTAAGGTCTTCAAAGAGGGTATGTTCCTGTGGCAGGAAGGATATACCCTTCCTTGCCCTTTTGTGGGCGGGCAGGTGGGTTATGTCCTCACCCTCAAGCTCTATCCTTCCACTATCCACGGGCAGAAAACCCACAAGGCAGTTAAAAAGGGTGGTCTTGCCAGCGCCGTTAGGACCAAGAAGCCCTACTATCTCCCCCCGCCTGAGCTCCAGGTTTACACCCTTCAGGACTTCTCTATTTTTATATCGCTTCTTTATATCACTTGCAACAAGCACTTTAATGATTTTAAACTATTCGCATGATACCCATAAGGGATGTAAACCCTCATAGGAGCTTTCCTGTGGTAAATTTTACCATAATAGTCCTTTGCTCTCTTGCGTGGCTTTACGAGGTAAGCCTCTCGGAGGAAGAGCTCCAGAATTTTATGCAAGATTATGGTCTTGTCCCCGTCCAGCTTCTGGATAGACCCCTGTCTCTGTTCACCCATATGTTTCTCCATGGCGGATGGCTTCACATAATAGGAAACCTCTGGTTTCTGTGGGTTTTCGGGGATAATGTGGAGGACAGGCTGGGTAGGTTCAGATACCTGCTCTTTTACATACTCTCAGGGCTCGGTGCGGGTCTTATCCAGACCTTTGTGAGCCTTATCTTTGGTGGTGCAAACATACCCATGGTGGGTGCAAGCGGCGCCATAAGTGGTGTCCTCGGTGCTTACCTCTGGTTATTTCCCCACGCCAGAATACTTGCCCTTGTGCCCATATTCATCTTCCTCACCTTTATGGAAGTGCCTGCTGTCTTCTTTATAGGTCTCTGGGTTCTCATACAGGTTATAAACGGGCTTGTTACACTGCCCTTTGCGGGTATGGGGGGAGTAGCCTGGTTTGCCCACATAGGGGGTTTTATCGTGGGTTACTTTCTGGTAAGGAAGTTCTATAGAAGAAGGCTATATCTGTAACCAGGTTACAGACAAAGGGGCTGACCTGCACCATAATGTAGAAAAAACCAATGGAGGTGCGGTCATGAAAAGAGCTCTAATGCTTGGTCTTCTGGCAGGTTTTAGCCTTGCCCTTGCGGAAGCCTTTAAGGTAGCCCCGGAAAAATACAGAGCCTGGAACCATGTAAAGAGCATGGTCATTTTTGACCAGAAACATCCGCTTTTTAACCCTTTCAGCGGTGTGCACCATGTTTATGTAAACGACAGAGGGCTTGAGGCTATAAGGAAGGAGGGCAAGAGAAGCTTTCCTGATGGAACGGTAATAGCCATAGTCTTCTATGAGCATGTGTTAGATAATGGTGCCTATGTGGAAGGGGCAAAAAGGATAGAGGCTTTTATGGTAAAGGACAGCAAAAAGTACAAGGCAACTGATGGCTGGGGCTACTTTGGCTATGATGGAAAGGGTCAAAATCTGGTAAAGGATATGGCAAAGGACTGTCATTCCTGCCACGCTCAGGTAAAGGACAGGGATTTTGTCTTCTCCCTATGGACAAAATAGGACTCAAGGGTGGGTGTTGCCCACCCGCTTTCTAAGAGCTTCCTGGTCTTTAATAAAGAGCTTACCTCTGCAGATATCCACAAGACCCTCTTTCTCAAACTCCTTAAGGACTCTGCTAATCACTACCCTGACGCTTCCCACATCTCTGGCTATCTCCTCATGGGTTTTCTCAACAAGACCCTTTTCTCCCGCCTGTGAAAGCAGGTAGCAGGCAAGCCTTTTTTCCACCCTCTCCGACACCATGGTGTTAATCATACTGAGAAGGGACAGGAGATTTTCAGAAAGCACCCTCATAAAGAGAGAACGCCATTGGGGATGCTCCTCGAACCATTTTAGGGCAACCTCTGAAGGAACCATGTAGACCAAGGAATCCTTTTCCACCTTCGTATACGCTGGATATTCACTCCCCGAGTAGGCGACCAGCATGGCTAATATGCACATCTGACCTGGCAGAACCCTGTAAAGGGTGAGCTCTCTTCCCGATTCGGACAGGAGGTAAACCTTAAGCTCGCCTTCTCTAAGAAAAGGAACTGCAGAACAGGGTCCACCTTCATGAAATAGCAGTGAACCTTTCTTTACTCTCTCTAACGTAAACCTGCCCTCCACCAGATTTCTTATCTCCAGAACCCCCATGCTTTAAAAATATAGTAACATATCCAATACTTATCACTCACCTTGCTTTGTTTATGTTATGCTTATACCCATTACTTTTTTGCTCTTTATGTCCAGTGCTATGTGCACCCTTATCCAGCCTTTCCTTCTGCGTCTTCCATGTTTTTTGCTTAACCACTCTTCTCTGTTTGTGAGCTTAATACCGGTGGGGTCAAGGACCAGGACAAAGTTCTCCGGCAGGTCTTCTGGGTTTTGTGGCAGGTGGTCAAGGTGGAAGTTCTGGGTTGTTTGTCTGTAGTGGAGCGTTCTGAAGTTGGGTATACTGGCAGATAATCCTTTACTCTGTAAAATCTGTCTTACCAAGCCTTCTGTTTGTCTGTAGGGTAGTCTGAGGGTGTATTTGATAAAGAGCATGAACAGGATAAGGACTTCTGAATACTTATATGGTCTGCCTGGTTTTTTGGTGTCTCGTGTTTGTGGCTCGAGTATTTCTGGGTCAATGATTATTTCTCCTTTTCTTACCAGCTCTGTGTTATCCTGCTTCCGCTTCCTATCCATGATACTGCAATATTATAGACCTTCAAGCTTTTGCCACAAAATAGGCATGAACTTCCTCTGCACCTACCGAGAGGAGAAGGTAGGCAAGTCTTTTTATAGTGAAGCCTGTGGTAAGGAGGTCGTCCACCACAAGGACCCTCTTGCCTTCAAGAAAGTCCACAAACCCCTTCTTAAGTCTGTGTCCGGAGACCGCTCTTTCTCTATCTCTCACCTTCAACCGGGCGAGGGGCGGTTTCAGGTCAACCCTTTTAAAAACCTCAAGATAGGGCACTTCCGCACCACGCAGTATGCACTCCACATGATTAAAGCCTCTTCCCCAGAACCTTCTCAGGTTTAGAGAGGGAAAGGTAATTACGTCCGGCTGGACCCGTTCTATGTATTCCCGGAGGTGTCCTCTTATAACCTGACCCAGCCTTAAGGCAAGGCTTTTAACTCGATGAAACTTTATACTCTGTATAACTTCTCTGAGAGCCCCCTCGTATAGTCCATAAACCCTGTAGGAAGACACATAATCAAGCCTTACGGAGTAATCCATGGGGTGGTAAGGGTGAAGGCTCCGGAGACAGCCCTCGCAGATGAAACCCTGTTCCCTTCCTCTGAAGATTGAGCCACAGGAAAGGCAGGTGCCCTCCGCAAGTCCAAGAGACTGGAGAAGGGCTATCAAAGGTAGCCCTCCCTTTTCATGGAAAGGTAGCCTTTAAGGTTTATTATCAGATGGTCAAGAAGTTCAAAACCTATAAGTTTACAGGCTTCACTAACCCTCCGGGTAAATTCCAGGTCTTCTCTGGAGGGCTTGAGCTGTCCCTTGGGGTGGTTGTGAGCTATCAGGATGCCATAACAGGCGGAGTTTATGGCGTGGTAGAGTATCTCTTTAGGCTCCGCATGAAGGGCGTTCATCCTGCCTATGGCTATCACCTCGTAAGAGAGAAGTCTGTTGGTGGGGCTCAGGTATAGGGCGAGGAGATGTTCCTTTCTGTCGTCCACCTTCTCTTTCAAAAACTTGTAGGCATCCTCCGGTCCGTTTATAAACACACCTTCATAGGGGTCGTTTATCCTTCTGGCAAGCTCCACTATAGCCTTTATCTGACAGGCTCTCGCCTCTCCTATACCCTTGAACCCTTCCATCAGTTCCTGAGGTGTGAGCTCGTGAAGTTTCTGCCATCCCGTCCTAACTATGGCTCTGGACAGGGCAAGAACATCCATATCCCTGGTGCCGGAGCCAAGGACAATAGCCAGAAGCTCTTCTTCCGTTAGCTTTTCCACGCCAAGACGGAGTAGCTTCTCCCTTGGCTTGAGGTCCTGGGGCATCTCTCTTATGCTTTTACTCCTGTGATACATCCTTCTCCACCATAACCTTTATAACCCTTTTTTCCTCCTTCTGCACCACCTTGAACCGATAACCTCCGTATCTTACCACCTGACCCTTTTCGGGAATACCCTTTGTGTAGAAGCAGAGAAAACCACCCAGTGTGGTGTAGGGACCCTCGGGAAACTCAAGGTTCAGCATCCTCTCCACTTTTTCTCTCTCAATGCTACCCTCCACAATCCACTTTTCCCTTTCTATCTGAAGGAGCTCTTCTTCCTCGCTCTTGTCACCCTCCGGAAAGCTTCCGATGATGTAGCTCTGAAGGTCGTCCCAGGTGACTATACCCAGAAGGTTTCCCCTTTCATCCACCACCACACCCATCTGCTCCTTACTCCTCTTGAAGACTTCAAAGGCTCTCTCCAAAGTGGTGAACTCGGAAAAGTAGTGTATGGGTCTTATGTGTTCCCTTATGGACCTTGCGTGCCTGCTCTGTATGAGGTCAAAGAAGTCCACATAACCCACTATCTGGTCCACCCTCTTTCTGTATACGGGTAGTCTTCTGTATCCGCTCTCTTTCATCAGTTCCATAACCTGCTCCATGCCTGCGTTTTCCTCCACCATAACCACCTCCTGAATAGGCTTTATCTCCTCGGTTATGAAAAGGTCTTTAAGGGTTAGTATGTGCATGGCAATACGAAGGCTTTCCTCTTTGCCCACCATCTGTTCCATTAGCCTTATAAGGTCCTCCCTCTCCAGCTTTTCCTGATACCTTTTCCTTAAAAGGTTTGTCAGCGACCTGCTCACTACCCTTGAGGTGACGAGAAGGGGTCTGGTAAAAGTCCTCAGTTTGCTTAGAAACCAGAGAGAAGGGAAAACAAGCCTCTCCGCGTGCTTCTGGAAAAGGCTCTTGGGCACAAGCTCGCCCAGAAGAAGTGTAAAGGCTACCAGTGTTGCGGACAGGACTACTTCAAAACCCTTCAGAACAGGCACATATTCTGAAAGTGACATGACCGCCAGAGTGTAAAAGGTGGAGGCAAAGACTATGCTAACCGTGTAGCCCAGCATGGTAAGGGTTATGTATTCCTCAGGGTTTTCGTAAAAATCCTTCAGAAACTCCTGCTTGGTCCTTTCATATAGACTGAGCACTCTCCCCTTTTCCACGCTTACGAGGGCTATCTCCGAGCCCGCAAAAAGGGCTTCCAGCAGGATAAAGAAGAAAGTGCCGAGAAGAAAACCTAATATCTCCATCCTACCACCAGCCTATCCTGACCCTGCAGGTCTTTCAAAACTTCAGAACTGTAGCCTAACCCTTCAAAGATACCCTTTACCCTTTTTCCCTGGTCGTGTCCTATCTCAAAGACAAAAAAGCCCCCCCTCTTCAGATAATTTCCCAGCTCGAGGCTTATCCTCTCGTAAAATTCCCAGCCCTTCATCCCCGCTATGAGAGAATTATAACCTTCAATTCTTAAACCCTCTGGAAGGCACTCCCACAATCGCCGGGGTATGTAGGGAGGGTTGGAAAGTATAAAGTCAAAACCTTTTGGCTTCAGAGGCTGGAAAAGGTCGCCGCAGAAAAGAAAGAGCCTATCGTAAACCCCATGTCTCTCCGCATTCCTTTTTGCCAGCCGGAGAGCCTTAAGGCTTATGTCACCTGCCACCATACGGAGGTTTTTTCTGTGAAGGAGAAGACTTATGCTGATACAGCCCGTTCCTACGCCCAGCTCAAGTCCAAGGAGTTCTCTCCTCTCCGGAAGTCTTTTCAGAGCTTCCTCCACCAGGAGCTCCGTCTCAGGTCTGGGTATGAGCACTCCCTCCTCTACCTGAAAGGTATGTCCGTAAAAATCCCACTCACCCAGCACATACTGGAGGGGATAACCCTCTTCCACCCTCTTTAACTCTTTCAGGTAAGCTTCCTCTACCTGAGGGGACACCTCCAGGTCTTCCATAAGGTAGAGCTCTTTATGGTTTACTCTGAGCAGGTGGGCCAGCAGGTAGGTTCTGTCCCTGAGGTGGACCTTGCTGGGTCTGAACAGGAGTTCCTTTACCTTCATCCCTTATAAGAGAGCCCCTTTTTGAAGGATGGGTAAGGGCAAGAAGCACCGCAAGGGTCATGAGGCTGAAGGCAAGCCAGTAAGTGATTTTTGTGAGTATGGTATCCACACCACCAGGACCGAAAACCCCCTGCCCCATACCGCCAAAGGCACTTCCCACATCACCCCTACTCCTCTGCATGAGCACCACAATCACAAGAAGAAGGGCAACTATTATAAAAAGCGTAAGCAGGAGGTAATACATGCTTAACATTATAACTCAGGTTGCGAAAGGTTCAAGGTTTGAGGCTTAACTTCTTTTATGTATACTATAAAGCTATGGAAGGTTTCAAAGAAGGGTTAAGCAGGATTTTTCATATTTCAAAGGTGGAAAAAGGCAGGTTTATAGAGGAGGAGAACCTTACTCTTGAAAGAGAAGGAAAAAGACTAATGTTTCTAAAAGCCTTCTATGGAAGGAAACCTTACTGGAAAGAGTGGGTGGAACTCTTTCACATAGAGCCCCAGTTTTTTGGCTCTCCGCTGGAGGAGGAACTCTACAGAATAATCCGCAGACATTTCAGAAGGGTCTTTGTGGAATACTACGAGGATAAGCAGACCCTTGAAGAGCTGAAGACAGGCATACCGCCGGAGAACACAAGACTTGGTTCAAAATTCAAGCTCCTCGGATACCGCTTCTTCCGGGACTGGTATTACCCAGAAGGCTGGATGGAGGGGGGATACAAGTTGCAGGCGGAGATGTGAGTTGTGTTATAATAAACCCTTCTTATGAAAAACCTTACAGGAGACGAAGATGAAAACATACCATGTTAGAAAGGAGGATGTGGTTAGAAGCTGGTGGGTAGTAGATGCGGAGGGCAAGGTTCTTGGAAGGCTTGCCTCCCAGATAGCAAAAGTCCTCATGGGAAAGCATAAACCCTATTACCAGCCGGACGTGGACTGCGGTGACTTTGTCGTGGTCCTGAACGCGGACAAACTGGTAGTCACCGGCAAAAAGCCAGAACAGAAAAAGTATTACTTCCACACCAACTACCCGGGTGGTCTCAAGGAGAGAAAGCTCGCCTGGATGCTCCAGCACAAGCCGGAAGAGGTTATAAGGCTTGCGGTAAAAAGGATGCTACCAAAGAACAAACTGGGGCATAGGATGCTGAAGAGGTTAAAGATATACAGGGGCAGTTCAAATCCCCATACAGCACAGCAACCCAAAAACCTGGAGGTTGAGGCATGAGCCTGAAGCTTAGAGACTTTAAGATAGGCTTTGACAACGCCTTTTATGGCACGGGCAGGAGAAAGGAGAGCGTGGCAAGGGTATGGCTCATAAGGGGTTCTGACAAACAGATAGTCAAGGTAAAGGAGAGCGGAAAGGAATATGACCTGAAGCACTACTTACAGAGAGAAACCCTTTACCAGAAAGTCCTGCACCCCATCAGGCTCACAGGTCTGGAGGGCAGGTTCGGTATATACGCCACCCTTAGTGGTGGGGGTATAAGCGGTCAGGCGGAAGCCTTAATGTATGGTATAGCAAAGGCGCTCCTCAAGCACAACCCGGACCTCAGGACAAGCCTCAAAAAGGCTGGTCTTCTAAAGAGGGACGCAAGGGAGAAGGAAAGGAAAAAATACGGACTGATGAAGGCAAGAAAAGCCTACAGATGGAGCAAGAGATAAGGGTATGCATCTACGGTGCCACGGGATACACAGGTGCCGAGCTCCTAAGACTTCTTCACAACCACCCAAAGGTAAATCTCGTTTCTCTGACCTCCCAGTCCTACGCAGGCAAAAGGCTTTCTCAGGTATTTCCCCACTTTAAAGCCACGCCCCTGGGTGAAAGGATGCTATCAGAGGAACCGGAGGAAGACTTTGACCTTGCCTTTCTATGCCTTCCTCACGAAGCCTCTCTGGAGCTCGTGCCTGAACTCCTAAAGAAGAAAAAGAAGGTCATTGACCTATCCGGTGCCTACAGAATAAAGAACCCCTCCCTTTATAGCCAATACTACGGGTTTGAGCACACCCACCCGGAGCTCCTGGAGAAGGCGGTCTACGGACTTCCCGAGCTTTTCAGGGAGTATATAAGGAAGGCAGAGCTGGTGGCAAACCCCGGCTGTTATCCCACAGCCACCCTTCTTGCCCTTTATCCCCTGCTTAAGCGTTCTATACCCTTTGAATGGGTAGTGGTGGACGCTCTTTCAGGCGTCTCGGGAGCTGGTAGAAAGACCGCCCAGAAGTTTCACTACCCGGAGATGGAAGGCAACGCCTTTGCCTACTCGGTGGAAAAGCACAGACATGTTCCCGAGATGGAAGATATCATAAGAAGGGTGTGGGGCAGGGATGTGAAGCTCAGGTTCACCCCTCAGGTTGTCCCTCTGGTAAGGGGCATGATGGCAAAGGTTTATGTAAGGTGTGAAGAAGAAAGCTACGAGGAGCTCTACAGAGAAACCTACAGAGAGGAGCCTTTTGTGTTAATCCTCTCAGAACCGCCACACATAAAACATGTAGTGGGAACAAACTACGCTTTTATTTACTGCTATTACGATAAGAGCACATCCCTCCTTGAAGTCATAAGCCTTATAGACAACTTGGGGAAAGGTGCTTCTTCTCAGGCTTTACAGAACTTTAACCTTATGCTCGGTCTTGAAGAAACTATGGGTCTTCAGCAGAGCTCTCTCTACCCTTGAGAG
>JBCNVH010000009.1:0-50526 GCA_039630295.1 Aquificaceae bacterium
ATACACACCGCAAGGAGAGAACAGGATAGCGCCCTGAAGATCCTTGAGGAGGGCTACCTTAAAAATCCCCAATCCAGGAGGTCATGGTCTTTCTGGCGGAGGAATACCTGAAAAGGGGTGAGCCGGTGAAGGCAAAGAGCGTCCTGCAAAACCTCGCCAAGGTTAGCCCCTGACAACCCCCTACCCTACTTCATGCTGGCAAGGATAGCTCTTCTTGGAGGAAAGCAGGAGGAGGCGATAGACTTTCTCCAGAAGTCTCTAAAGGTAAACCCTACCTTTCCTGCGGGCTTTATAACCCTTGGTGGTATCTACGAGCAGAGGGGAGAATATTCAAAGGCAAAGGAACTCTACGAAGACATACTCAAGCAGGACCCCGGCAACAGAAACGCCCTCGAGAGGCTGGGCAATCTATACACCATAAGTGGCAGGTATGAGGAAGCAAAGGAGGTATACAGAAGGCTTGTGGAGCTCTACCCTGAGAGTATGAACCTATACCAGTATGGTCTGGTGCTTATAAGGGCAGGAGAAACTCAGGAAGCCAGAAGGATACTGGAGAAACTCTATGAAGAAAATCCGGAAAACCCCGATGTGGCATATACATACGCCATGCTCCTTGAAGTGCTGAAGGAAACAGATAGAGCTCTTGAGATTTACACAAGCCTCCAGAAAAAGCTGGGAAACCATCCAAGGATAATAGAAAGGCTTGCAGGCATATACATGGATAGGAAAGACTATACAAAGGCGGAGGAACTTTTAAAGCTTGGTCTTTCGGTAGAACCCAACAGCCTTCAACTCAACCTGATGATGGGACATCTTCTAAAGGAGAGAGAGAAGTATGAGGAAGCCCTGGGTTACATCGAAAAGGCTATACAGATAGACCAGAAGGACTACAGAGGCTACTTTTTAAGGGCTATAGTTTACGACAACATGGGAAAGATAGTATCCGCGGAGAGTGACCTGAGAAAAGCCCTTGAACTGAGGCCTGGGGACCCAGAGCTCTTAAACCATTTAGGATATTCCCTCCTCCTCTGGTATCAGGCGGCGAGGCTTGAGGAGGCGGAGTTGCTCATAAGAAAGGCTCTTGAAAAGGAGCCTGAAAACCCCGCCTACATAGACAGCATGGCTTGGGTTCTATACCATCGGGGTGATTACAGGGGTGCCTACGAGCTACTCCTCAAAGCTCTGGAAAAGGAAAAAGAAGACCCGGTTCTTTACGAGCATATGGGTGATGTGCTTTCAAAGCTGGGAAGAGAAAAAGAAGCTCAGGAAAACTACAGGAAGGCATACGACCTGCTCACATCTGGCAGAAAGGGAGAACCAAACCAGAGGGAAAGGCTCAGGGGTAAGCTGAAGGGTCTATGATTTTCCACTGGTTTTTTTGGAAGCTACTAAAACTCGCCTTTCTTATAAGTTTTTTACTCACCTTTTTACTCTTCATATTTCAGATAACCAGAATTGACCAGATAATACTCCAGTTACCTCTGCGTGAATCCGCACCCTTTATGCTTCTCTGGTTTTTCTACTACCTTTCTTACATGCTACCCATGTCCCTTTTCATATCCTATTCAATTCTTCTTTTTGAACTTAAGGAAAGTAAAAAACTTTACCTTTTCCAGTCTTTTGGAATAAATCCTAAGAGTTTTTACATAAGAAGCCTTATTCCACTAATTCCTCTCTTTGTGGCACTGCTTTTCAGCTTCATTATGCTTGGAGAGGAGGACATAAACCATGTGAGGAAACAGCTCACCATAAGATACTACGCCCTGATTATCACCTCCATACCACCCAAGAGTTTCCACACCTTTGGACAGTTTACCTTCTATGTAGAAGACAGAAAAGAGGACAGCCTTGAGGGTGTCTTTTTCAAGTTTCAGGAAGGGGTAGTGATAGCCAGGAGAGCGAGGGTAGAGGAAGAGCATATAACCTTTGAAAGGGGCTCTCTGTTGACCCAAAGGGAAGACAAGACCTTTTCTACGGATTTTAACACATACAGGCTCAGCCTCCAAAGGGTCATGGAGAGAGAAAAGGAGCCCTCCGAAAAGAGATATGTGTTGGGAAGCTTAAACCTTCTACTTTCACTCCTCTTTATGGGTTTTGCCCACCTCCCTTTGTGGTTGATAGAACAACATTACAGGTTCTATTATGCGGTTGGCTTATTGTCCTTTTTTTATCAGGCAACCCTCTTCTTTATAAGGCAGAGCCTCTAATTTTTTAATCAAATTTTCATCTTTCCCTGTTATCATATTAACCATTAAAACTTTAAAGGAGGTAAAACATGAGGAAACTGCTTGCACTACTACTCGCAGTAGGCTTCACAGGTGCTGTAGTGGCACAGCCTGCACAGGCAACAAAGCAGGAGCAAAAGCAGGAACAGAAGCAGGAGAAGAAGGAAGAGAAGAAGGAAAAGAAAGCTAAGAAGAAAGAGGAAAAGAAGGAAGAGAAGAAGGACGCCGCCCCTGCAGAAAAACCCGCAGAAAGAAGGAGAGAAGAAAGAGCAGAAGAAGTAACCTAAAAATGGGGGCTTTGCCCCCTATTTCTTTGCGTTTATAAAGTTTTCAAGAAGTTTTCTGTCCCCTTCAAGCTTCTCAAGTCTTGCGGAGGCAGAGCCTATCCTGAAACTAAGTTCCATCTTTACCGGAAGGTTTGTTTCTTCGTCCACCCACAGATACCATACGCCCTTTGGCTTTAAAAGACCCTTCGTTTCCACATTAGGGTGAACTTCTATCTTTCGTGTCATAAAACTACCAGCGGGTGTCTCTACCCTTTCTCTGCCCTTCAGGCTGTAGGGTAGCCAGTATTCCTTATCGTCGTAGAACATCTTTACAGTTCCCTGTCCCACCCTTGCACTGTCTCTGTAAAGCAGGAGGCTTGCGGTATAGGGGTCCACAAAGCCTCTGTATTCGTATTCCTTCTCTTCTTTCCTTTCCACCTCTTCGCTTAGCTTCACATAGTGAACCTCTTTAACTTTTATCCTGCCGTTTTCAAACCTGTATTCCTGATACCTTTTGAACTCACCCTCTTCCTGGTGGTAGAAGAAGTATCTTGGCTTTATCTCTGGCAGGTCCACCCATGCCCCGCCCCTGTTGTATACCCTTTTTACCACTTTTCCCACGTTTATGGTGCGGACGAAGCTTTCCATCTTAAGCAGGTGCGCTTCCTTCCTGTAGTCTATACAGGTCTCCGCAACGGGCAAAAAGACGAGATAAGCCCTGTAACAGGCTTTGAGCTCTCCTGCAAAGGAAAAAGATAAAGAGGCTAAAAGGACTGCAAGTGCTCTAACTGCTCTATCCACGCCCTGAACTCCTCCGCCATACTCGGGTGGTTGTGCTTCAGAGCTTTCTGGATACCTTCCTGCAACACTTCCACAGCCATCCGGTATTCTCCCAGCTCTTCGTAGCACTTTGCCAGTATCCTGTAGCCCGCACCCTCATCTTCTTTCAGGCTTAGATATCTCCTCATATGCTTTATGGTGTTCTGATAGTCTCCTGTTCTGTAATACTCCAGAGCAAGGGAGTAGTGAAGCATAGGGTTATCGGGCGTCCTTTCCAGAAGGTTTTTGAAGTATTCAAGCCTGTCCATTTTCTCTCCTCAGTTTTTCATAGGCGGAAAGAAGGTATCCGAGAAAGCTGTTCTCTGGCTGTGCGCCCACAAACTCCGCAAGCCCTCTGTTTATAACTATCTTTGGCACCCCCACCACCTGAAACCTCTCTGCCAGGTCCATGTTCTCGCTGGCATCCACGATTAGGGTTTTTATGTAATCGCTTGCCAGGGCAAAGTTCATGGCGGTCAGGGCTGCGGAGGGGCAGTATCCACAGGAGGTGGTAACAAAGACCATTATCTCCAGGGGTAGGTCCACACCTTTTAAGAGTTCCAGGGTCTTCTCCGAGAGCTTTGGCTCTCTCTTAGAGACCTGCACTATACCCTGGACCAGGGTTGTAAACTCAAGACCTGCGGGAAGACCCACATACCTTATCCCGTAGTCCTTATCACCCTCTATCACTATGGTGGGCACCCTTTCTACTTCGTATTTCTGGCTTACCTCTCTGTCCACAAGGGGTGAGTATACTTCAAGCCTTATCTTATCCTTTTCCACATCCGCAAGCTCCTTTAAAAGGTCCTCCGCAACCTGACAGGTCTCGCATCCTATTGCCTGAGAGAAAAGTTTCAGGTTTACCCCTTCCTTCAGCTCCTTTGAAAAGATATCCCTTAACTGGGCTCTAACCTCAAGGTTTAGAAGCATGCCTTACCTCCTTAAAGTGTTTATTATATTCTTAAAAAATAGACATGGAAAAGAAAAGAGCCATAGTGACCGGCGGTAGCAGGGGTATAGGGAAAGCTGTGGTGGAAAGGCTTCTCAAGGAAGGCTGGGAAGTGTGCACCTGCTCAAGGAAGGAAGAAGACCTTACAAAGCTTGAGGAGGAGCTGGGAAGACCGAGAGGACTTCACAGAAAAGCCTGCGACATAGGTAAAAGAGAAAGCGCAAAGAGCTTCGTTATGTTCTGCCTTGAAAGGATGGGAGGTCTTGAGCTGCTGGTAAACAATGCGAGCATACTGGGGGAGAGACTGCCCATAGAAGAGTATCCAGAAGAGGTTTGGGAGGAGGTCATAAGGGTGAACCTGAACGGTCTCTTTTACATCACCAAGTATTGCTTGCCCCATATGGGTGAGGGTTCTTTCATAGTAAACCTTTCCTCCGGTGCGGGGAAAAGACCCGCACCTTACTGGGGAGCCTATGCGGTTTCCAAGTTTGGTGTGGAGGGCTTCAGCCTTTTGCTGGCAGAGGAACTCAGGGAGAAGGGCATAAGGGTATACGCCCTCAACCCGGGTGCCACAAGAACTCAGATGAGGGCAAAGGCTTACCCCTCCGAAAACCCAGAAACTTTAAAAACTCCGGATAAGGTGGCAGAATTTCTCCTCAAATTGGTAAAGTCTAAAGCTCCAAGTGGTTCTTACGATTTTAGAGATTAGATTAATTTCACTATGGGCCGGAGTTTGGGCTATATTCTCATACTTGCAGGAGTTCTCCTGACACTTGTGCTTTACTTCTTTCAGGACCAGCTCGTCCTTAGTAAGCAGGACTTTGCAATAAGCATTTCCATTTTAAGGATAAGCACCTTCTTTCTTCTCTTCTTTACCAGCACCACTCTTATAGCCCTCGGACAGAAGGTCATAAGTAAAAGACTTTATCTACTGGGTCTTTTTCTACTGCCTGCTTTAATCCCCGATCTATTCCACATACTCTCTTTTTCCTTCTTTCCCGATTTCATAACGGAGAATAAAAGACACAAGACCGCCTACCTCTATCTCTTCTCAAGGTTTATGGTTATGGTTGCCCTTTTCCTTTCTGCGTTCAATCACAGGTTTTTTAAGAAAGAAGGGCTTGAAAGAGCTACTTTAATACCTCTTACCCTCTTCTCTTTGCTTACTTCCTTCACTTTGGTCCTCTACTATCCACAGCTTCCACCCATCTTTCTTCACATGGACGCTGTAAAGCCCGCATGGTATAAGACCCTCTATGACTTCCTCAGCCTTACCCTCTTTTCTTTCCTGGCTATACATATTTACAGGCAAAGGGTTTTTGGTGATAGGGTTTCGCCTTTCATAAGCCTTGCGGTTGGCTTCCTTGCCCTTTCCGTGTTCGCCTTTAGCCTTTCCTTACACAAACATCCCTTTGACCCTATGGTGCCTCTAGCTTCCTTTTTCAGATTTCTGGGTTACGGTCTTTTTAGCTTTTCAATCCTCTACCTTAGCGTAAGAAAAGAGGCGAAGGCTATAATGGGTTCTACCCAGAAACTTCTGAAGGCACTTATGAAGGAAGCGCCGGTAAAAGAGGGAGATGTTTTTTACCTGAACATAGATAAGGCATGCCTTTACGGTATTGGAAATCTTTTTATATACGACATAAAGAACAGTAGACTGATAGCACAGGTATATTCAGATAGAAAAGAAAGACCTCCCCATGTGGGTGTAAAGGATGTAAAGGGCTCTGGTAGCTTATCTCTTGATAGAGACTATCATTATAGCGTCTATGGAGATTACCTGGTGTTAACAGAAGTCAGCTCCGAATACAGCCCGGACGGGGAGAGCCCTCTTAAAAAGTTACACATCATGAACGTGGAGAGGCTTCTACTCGGTTACATGCTTAACTGGATAGACTTTGACAGGTCTATAGGGGAAAAAAACAAAGAAATTCAAAGGTTATACCTAATTCTGGAAACCTCCGAATACGCCACACAGGCATACAACAACATAGAAACCTTTTCCAAGCAGGTGCTCGAGAGGCTTGATTATGTGCTAAAAATGGACGGTAGCCTTTTCTACATGTGGAACATAAACGCAGAGCTCCCGGACAAAATCACCTTTTCCACAGGGCTTCTAACGAAGTTCCCCAACCTGAAAAGCCATGAGCTCATAGAGAAGGTTATGGAAAGTCCAGAATTATACGGTATAAGAGAAAACTACATCTACTGCAAGTTTGAAAGTAGCTACTATCAGGCGGGGCTTGTGGGTCTAAGGTTATCAAGAGAATTCGAACAGGAAGAGCTTATGTTTTTGAAGACAGTAGCCAACCAGCTTTTCCATGTGATAAGGCTAATGAAGGTTATAGAAGACCTCCAAAAGGCACAGGCAAGTATAAGGTTACTTGCGGAATACGACCCACTTAGCCTTCTCTACAACAGAAACAGCTTTGAAAAACTCCTCGAAAAGGAGATAGATAGGGCGGACAGGTCTGGTGAACCCCTGTGTCTCCTTTTCATAGATGTGGACAACCTAAAGGTGGTAAACGACACTTATGGATACAATGTGGGAGATTTCCTGCTAAAAAGCATAGCGGAGGTTATAAAGAAGGGTATAAGAAAGCTTGATATAGCGGGGAGGCTGGGCGGTGACGAGTTCGGGATAATCCTGCCAAGGGCAAATAAGAAGACTGCAAGAGATGTGGCGGAGAGATTAAGACAGGAAATAATCCGTAAAAGTCTTGTTGTGGATAATGCGGAGATACATGCCGGAGTGAGCATAAGTATAGTCTGCTACCCCTTGGATGCAAAGAGCAAGGAGGAGATGATTTCTATAGGAGAAGGGATCATGTATGCCATAAAAAAAGAAGACAAGGGTAGTATAAAGGTGGTGGATGAGACCACAAAGGAGCTTTACGCAACTTTTAGAAGGGTAGAAAGGGATATACTGGATAGTCTCGAGAGGGGCCTGGTAGAGGTTTTCCTGCAGGACATCGTTGACCTGAAAACTAAGAAAACCGAGGCCTTTGAAGGGCTTATGAGGTTGGTTGTAAAGGGTGAGCTCCTTCCTGCGGGGAACTTTATACATATGGCGGAGCAGATGGGTCTCATACATAGGCTCGACCTGACAATTATTGAAAAGCTCTTTCAGGAGGTTTCTCAACTTCAGGTAGAAAGAGACTTTCTCCTGTTCATAAACATCTCCCCGAGAGACCTTACGGAGGACTTTATGAAGGAAGTTATGGCAAAAGTGAAACATTACAAGATAAACCCTGAAAGGATAGTTTTTGAAATTACCGAAAGGGAAGCCATACAGGACATATTCAAGATAAGTGACTTCATAAAAAGTATGAAAAACGAGGGTTTCAGGTTTGCCATTGATGACTTTGGTTCCGGCTACGCCTCTTATCTGTATATCAAGTATCTCCCTGTGGACTTTCTAAAGATAGAAGGCGAGTTTATAAAGGGAATGAAAAGGTCCGATATAGATAAAAACTTCATAAAGAGTATGCTGGATATAGCCAGAGGCTTTGGTATAAAAACCATAGCGGAGTATGTGGAAGATAAAGAGACCTTTGACCTACTCGTAGATATGGGCGTAGATTACGCACAGGGTTACTACATAGGCAAACCTGGAAAGGTAAAGGAGAAGCTTATAACCTACCTCTCCAAAGGAGCAAACCGATAGACTGGAGAAGAAGATTAAGGCTAAAGACCCCTACCGCAGTGTATAGAGTTGCCTTATACCAAAAGTCCATCGGGTATACCCTCAAGAGCATATCTTCCTCTCTGAACCTCCAGGAGTATGGGTCGAAGAAAAGGTTATGGAAGGCTTCAAACAGCCACTCGTAATTCGTCAGTGAGAAAAATACAACAGAAAGGACAAGGATTTCCAGTAAAAGGCTGCCGAAGAATAGCACTTTACCTACATTCTTCCTATTTCTGAGACTGAAAAGCCCCAGAAACCACAGGGGTAGCCCCACATACAGTATTAAAAAGAAAAAGTCCAGAAGCCCCTTCACATCCTCCATGTGTTTTATCTCTCTGGGATTAAAAAGCCCCGAATTTCTAAACTCTTCCATACCAGCATCGGAGGTCACAGACCTTAAACCCATCTTGGCAATGCTTAACCTGAGCTCGTAGGGCATTGGGTCCAGAGGAAGGTCCACTCTGGGGTAAAGGAATTCTAAGAAAGTCTCAGTAAAGGCAAGGCGCACTCCGAGAAGGGTCAGAAAGAAGGGTAAAAGGGCTGTGAGCAGAATAGCCACAGCCCCCCTTTTGTGAACCATAAGTTTACCTGTAACCCCTTATGGTGGTCGGTCCTGCGTGACAGGCGATGCAGGACTTTTCTCCGCCAACCACCTTCACAAGACCGAAGCCCTCCGCTATCTGCTGGTGCTTCATGTGTATGCTCTCTGTGGGCTTGAACTTTCTCACCTGTGGCACGTTCACGCCCTGATGACACTGGTAGCAGGTAACCATGGCATCCTTCCAGAGGTTTATAGCCTTTTCTTTGTCTCTGGATTCTATTGCTTTTGAAAGCTCGCTGTAAAGTATAGCATTCCTGTGCCTTACCACCGCCTTTAGGTCTTCGCCCCACTGGGCAACCATAGGACCTGCAAGAGCCATGTTTTTGCCACATGCGGAGATACCCATAGGGCTTCTAATGAGCCGAAGGGCGGTATCAAATTCACCCTTTTCCAGGTGCCCCCTAAGAGCAACGAAAGAAAAGAAGGTTTTATACGCACCCGCCTTGAAGTTAAGCCTTACATCCGCCAGATATCTGCCCGCCTGAAGGACCTGCTCCTTGCTTGCACCACCCACCACCAGTATGTTTTTACCCTCTTTCTGCACCAGCCTTATGGTAGGTTTTTCAAAGCTCAGTCCCAGCTCCTTTATCACATCATTGTTTATCCCAACCACTATTATGTTTTGATAATCCATACCCTTTATCCTTTGGTCGCTCACGAGAAGCTCGGGCATCCTGGACTGTCTCACATCTTCAGCAGTGAAGCCTATGTCTTCCGTCCACTGACCAAGGTAGTAGGCTATCCTTCCTGCAAGGGCAACCACCTCCGGGTCTTCCTTTAAGCCATAGACCACAAGGGTGTTGGGTATGGTGGCATCCTTTATCACCGCAGGGGTGCCGGTCCATACCTCACCATACTTCACGTAAGGAAACAACCTGTCCGCAAAGGGTGGGTCTATGGCCGGCTGTGCCACAGCCACACCAACAAGACCAAGTATAGCCAGCTTTTTCATGCCTTTACCTCCCTTTCTGGAATTCTATAAAATTTTAGTTTCCTCCAACAAAACCCTTTCAAAAAAGTTCTTATAGAAACCCTTCAGAAAACTTATTTAAGCATATTCCTATTTTCTTAAGTATGAAACCAAAGCCAGAACAAAAGCACACCGTCTAAAAAATCTTGATAGACAGGCATTTTGTTAGTATTTGACAAAAGCTGGCTTGCAAAACTTTGGTGTATAATTTTCCTCCTAAAGGCGCGTAGCTCAGCCGGCAGAGCGCTGGCCCGACACGCCAGAGGTCGGCGGTTCGAATCCGCCCGCGCCTACCATGTTATAATCTTTCGGATGTATCTGGACTTCGAGAAGGAACTCCAGGAATTAAATCAAAAGATAGAACAGCTGAAAAGGCTTTATGCCCTCGGGGACAGGGAGAAGGAAAGAGAACTCAGAAAGCTACAGAGAGACTTCAGAAAGCTCAGCAGGGAAACCTATTCAAAGCTTGAACCCTGGGAGAGGGTGCTGGTAGCAAGACATCCCCAAAGACCCCATGCCCTGGACTACATAAACCTCATCTTCAAAAACTTTATGGAGCTCCATGGAGATAGGTGTTTTGGTGACGATAAAGCCATAGTGGCGGGCTTTGCCTACCTGGACCATATGCCGGTGGCGGTCATAGGACAGGAAAAGGGAAGGACCACGAAGGAGAAAATGGAAAGGAACTTTGGCATGCCACACCCGGAAGGCTACAGGAAAGCCATAAGAGTGGCAAAGCTGGCGGAGAGTTACCGGATGCCGGTGATAACCCTCATAGACACGCCGGGTGCTTATCCGGGTATAGGGGCGGAGGAAAGGGGTCAGTCAGAGGCGATAGCTCAGAGCCTATACACCTTTGGATACCTGAGGGTGCCCACTCTGGCGGTGGTTCTCGGTGAGGGTGGGTCTGGTGGAGCTCTTGCCCTGGGAGTTGCCAACAGGATTTTTATGCTCCAGAATGCGGTTTACTCGGTCATATCTCCGGAGGGTTGTGCTGCCATCCTCTGGAAAGACCAGAGCAAGACAAGAGAGGCATCGAAGGTTCTCAAGCTCACCGCCCAGGACCTTCTCAAGCTCGGAGTCATAGATGCCATAATTCCCGAGCCTCTGGGTGCTTCCCACTGGGACCATCGCAGGAGTGCGAGAATACTCAAACGCTTCCTCAGAAAGGGCTTGAGAGAGCTCCTAAAACTGGGACAGGAGGAGCTGGTGGAGGAGAGGATGAGGAAGTTTGAGAGGATGGGAGCCTTCATAGAGACATGAGCTTTCTGTGTGTCCACTGCCATTTTCACCAGCCACCCAGAGAAAACCCCTATCTGGGTCTCCCACCGCTGGAACCCACCGCAAGACCTTACGAAAACTGGAACGAGAGGATATTCAGAGAATCTTACCTGCCTAACCTTTATGCCCATTACAGAAGAGAAGGTAAGCTGGTCAAAGTGGTGAACAACTACGGGCGGGTGAGCTTTAACTTTACCTTTAGCCTCCTTTCCTGGCTGAGGAGAGAAAAACCCTGGTTTGTGGAGAAGTTGAGAGCCTGCCGCAGGAACGCCATAGCTACCAGCTTTAACCATACCATACTACCCCTTGACCCGGAGGAAGACAGGGAGGTGCAGATAGTCTGGATAAGAGCCTTCGAGAAGGTTTTCGGAAAAAAGGCAAGAGGCTTCTGGCTTCCCGAGCTGGCGGTAGACAGAAAGACGCTCTCTATACTTCTGAAACATGGCATAAGCTACGTGATACTTGCACCCCATCAGGTGAAGGAAAGAGGCACCTTTCTCAGGCATCAACTCTCCGGGGGGCACATAGACATTTTTGTTTACGATGGCGAGCTTTCTCAGGGTGTAGCCTTTGGCGAGCTCACAAACAACATGGAAGAGCTCATCAAAAGGGTAAGGAATAGAAAGGGGCTCACACTTGTGGCGGTGGATGGAGAGACCTTCGGACACCACAAGAAGTTTGGTGAGATGGGACTTGCCTATCTCATAGAGAACTACCCAAACATGAAAACCCTTGAAGAGGTCTACGAGCTTCTCAAGCCCAGCGGTGAGACGGATATAGTGGAGTTCACCTCCTGGAGTTGTGCTCACGGGGTAGAAAGGTGGAGGTCTGACTGTGGATGCTCGGCGGGTGGTATGCCCGGCTGGCAACAGAGGTGGAGGGGACCAATGAGGGAGGCCCTCGAGAGGCTCAGGTCAGAGGTAAAGCGGAGGCTCTTTCCTGTCCTTGAAAAATACACCCGCGACCCGGAGGAAGCCCTCTTTGACTTCGTGGAGGTGCTTATGGGGGGCTCGAAAGAAGAATACTTCAGAAGGCATATGAAAAAGGAGCTCAGCAGAGAAGAAAGAAGGCTTATCCTTAGACATCTTTACGCTTATAAGTATATAAGCTACGCCTTTTCCTCCGACGGCTGGTTCTTTGCAGACCTCTCCGGTATAGAGGCGGTCAAGAACCTCCTCTTTGCCAAAAGAGCCATAGACCTAATCGGGGATGGAGAGCTGGAAGAAGATTTCCTTAACATCATAGGAGAAGCCCCAGGCAACCTGCAGAGCTATGCCAACGGCTTTATGGTATGGCATAAGCTCGTGCTACCTCATGTAATCTCACAGAAAAGACTTTTGAGCTCTCTTGTGGCCCTTGAGCTGTCCGATGTGATACCGCAGGAGGGAGAGCTGGGTAAATATGCTTACCGGGTAGAGGGTTTTGAGCCCTGGAAGGTCCGGGTAGAGGACAGGGAAACGGAGGAAGAGTTTGAGTCGCTGGAGGACCTCAAGGACTTCAGGCTGGAACGCATGCCTCAACCTCTTCGCAGCTGGTTACTTAACCGCTGGGCGGTTGGCTATCTTGAGGCGGATGTGGGGTTTACGGAGGGCTATGAGGGTCTTCTTGAGGACCTTCTCCTGCGCGCCCGCGGCGAGACCTTTGAGGTGGAGGGGCTGATGAGGTCAAAGGTTCAGGCTCACATGAGGTTAAAGCTCTACCTGCTTCTGAAAGCCTTGGCACCTCTGGAAAGGGTATGTGAGGTTTTTAAAAAGGCGGACAGTCTCATGCTTGATGTAAGGGATGAGTTTATAAAGTTCTGTCTTGAGACCTACATAGGCGAAAGGGTTCGAAGGGGGCTTTCGGAGGAAGAGGCAAGAGCTCTGGCGGACTTTGTTAAGGAATACAACGGTAAGGTGGGTAGCATGGAACTTATGATAAACCTCTGGGAGCTCCAGAACTGGGCCTGGAAACAGGGCAATTCTGAGTCAGGAAACCCTGAAGCTTCTGGAGTTTGCGTAAAATTAATAACATGTCTTCCACAGCCCTTCTCACAGACCTTTACGAGCTTACCATGGCTCAGGCTTATCTTGAGGCAGGCAAGAGGGGAAGGGCGGTCTTCAGCCTTTTTGTAAGAAAACTGCCGGAGAACAGAAACTTCCTCGTATCCTGTGGTCTTGAGCCCCTGCTGGAACATCTTCAGAACTTCAGGTTTACAGAAGAGGAGCTTAAGTATCTCAGGTCTCTGGGGCTCTTTAAAGGGTGGTTTCTGGACTATCTGGAAGCTTACGAGTTCAGAGGTGACCTCTACGCCATAGGAGAGGGCAGGGTAGTCTTTCAGAAGGAGCCTCTGGTGCAGGTGGAAGGTCCTCTGCCGGAGGTGCAGTTGCTGGAGACTTTGGTCATAAACCTAATCCACTACAATGTCCTGCTGGCTTCCAAGTCCGCCAGATGCTACATAGCCTCAAGGGGCAGGACGCTCGTGGATTTTGGGCTCAGAAGGGCACACGGCTTCGATGCGGGTCTATACGGTGCCAGAGCTTCCTACATAACAGGTTTTGCGGGCACTTCCAACCTTCTGGCGGGCAAAAGGTATTCCTTGCCCGTGTTTGGCACTATGGCTCATTCCTTTGTGATGGTTTTTGAGGAAGAGGAGGAAGCCTTCAGGTCTTTTGCAAAGAGCTTTCCAGATAGGACAGTTTTGCTCATAGACACCTACGATACTCTGCAGGGTGCAAGAAAAGCCCTCGAGCTCCTGAAGGAAGGTATAAAGGTGGTGGGTGTTCGTATAGACAGCGGTGATATGGAAAAGCTTAGCAAGGAGGTAAGGGCTATCTTTGACAGAGAAGGTTTCCGGGATGTAAAGATAGTGGTCAGCGGTGGGCTGGAGGAGAGAGATATAGACCTCTGGCTATCCAGAGGTGCGCCCATAGATATATTTGGTGTGGGGACAAAACTTCTCACCTCTTCGGACGCACCCTATCTGGACATAGCCTACAAGCTGGTAGAATACGAAGGGAAGCCAAAGTTCAAACTTAGCCCCGGAAAGGAAACCCTCCCTTACAAAAGGCAGGTGATAAGGCGTTACGAGGGAGGTTTCATGTCCTCTGACCTGGTGGTCCCCTACAGAGAGGGTGGGCTTGTGGAGCTCGTCTGCAAGGAGGGCAAACTCCTGAAACCCCTACCCTCTCTAAAGGAAATAAGGGAAACCTTTATGGAAGAGCTCTCAAGGCTTCCACCGGAGCTGAAATCTCTTGAAAAAGTGGCGGAATACAGGGTTCTTGTCTCTTGATGATGCCCTCCTTTTGTATATAATAAAAAGCATTAAAGGAAGGAGGTTCGGAATGAGTAGAAGACCAGGCGTGGAGGAGGCTTTAAAAAGGGTATCCTCCAGATATGAGCTTGTCCATGCGTCCGCAAAACGGGTAAAACAGCTCCTTGAGCGCGGGGAGGACATATTCATAAGAGACAGGGCAAGGGGTGAACTCATAAAGAAGACCTTTCAGGCTATAGAAGACATAGCACAGGGTAAGGTGCAGGTGGTAAGGCTCAGGAAGGGGTCTGAAGGTGGTTAAAAGCCTGCTCTTTCTGCACCTTCTCTTTGCTATGGTGTGGATAGGGGGTATGGTATACAGTCTCCTCTTTCTAAGACCCTCTCTGAAGGAGCTCGCTCAGGAAGAGCAAAGGCAGAGGTTTTTAAAGTCCGTCTTTTCGCGCTTTTTCTCCGCAGTCTGGCTCTCCCTTCTGGTTCTTTTCCTGACGGGTATGGGTCTCTGGCACGGCTACAGAAAGGACTTCTCCGAGAACCCTCTTTTTCATGCAAAACTCTTCCTCTTTGCTCTAATGACACTGGTCTTTGTATACCTATACTTTTTCCTCTTTAGAAGGGGGAAGCTATCTCAGGTGCCCAATCTGGTGGCGGTGAACCTAATTCTTGGACTTCTGGTCCTTTTGATAATAACTTACATAAGCTGATATGTTAGTTCTTTTTCTCATACTGCCCTTATTTTTCTCCTGGGCTCAGCTGCCGGAGGAATACGAGCTCCTTATAAAATACAGACAGAGTGGAGACCCTTCTCTGGCATACAGAATTCTTAGGGAATACCCTCATGCGGTATTCAGGGATGAACTCCTGCTCCTTTTAGCTAAGGAGGAAAACTCAAAGGGCAGGAAAGAGCAATCTCGCAGGCTTTTAGAGGAGATAAACCCCGCTAATCTCAGAGAGGAGCTGAAGAGCTCCTATGTGGACCTCTGGAAGGAGCTGGAACTTGACCCAAAGTCAGGCTTTCTGAAAGCTCCCTCCCTTTTCAGAGAGTTCATACCCGGTCTGAAGCTATCTGAAGAGGAAGCCCTTAAAGCCTCCGAGGAGCTCTTCAGAAGACGTTACTACAGAGATGTGATTGCCCTTCTTGAGCCCCTTGACTTTCAGAAGGTTTGTTACCTGCTTGGCAGGTCCTATCAGGCTCTGAAGGAAGGTAAGAGAGCTCTGGAAGTGTTTGAAAGGTGCGAGGACCAGAGGGGTAGGGTGGAGCTTGCCCTCCTGCACTTTGACCTTGGGAACAGGGAAAGGGTTGAAAAGACCCTCTCGGAGATAAGTGACCGAGAACTTCTGTCTGAAGCCTTCTTCAGGCTGGGAAGACTCAGTCTCTACGCAGGCAGGTATGGAGAAGCCCTTGAGTATTTTGGGCGTATGCAGCCCTCCTACAGGAGGGAGTTCAACCTGGGGCTTGCCTATTACATCAAAGGTGAGTATTTAAAGGCTTACGAGAGTTTCCTCAGGTCTGTGAACTACAGCGGAAAGGGAGAAGAGAGGTCCGCAGGCTACTTCTGGGCTTATAAGAGCTCCCTGCTCTTTGACAGAAACAGAGCGGATGAGTATCTGATAAAGGCTGCTAACGGTGCGGGTTTTTACCATGCGGTGGCAAGCGCCATGCTCGGTCTTCCTGTGGCAAGCAGAGCTATGAGGGTGGTTATGCAGGATGAAACCCTGCCAAAAACCGCAAGGACCATAAGGGCTATATGGTCCGCAGGCTTTCCTGAATACGCAAGACTTGAAGCCTTCAGACGCATAAGGGAGCTCTCCTCTTCTGACATCCTGTCTCTCTCAAGTCTTGACCCTTATCTGGCGGTGAGGCTTGCGGTGAAAAAGTATGGATACGGTAGTTTTGTCTACAATGCGGTTGCCTTTCCAAAGCCTTACAGAGAAATCGTAGAAAGGGCTTCAAGGAAATACGGAGTGGAAACAGCCCTCATATACGCGGTCATGAGGCAGGAAAGCCTTTTTGACCCCTATGCGGTTTCGGTGGCAAAGGCAAGAGGACTCATGCAACTCATAGACAGCACCGCCCAGTTCATGGCAAAGAGAGAGGGGTTTCAGATAAGGAACATATATGACCCGGAGACCAACATAACCCTTGGCACCGCCTACCTTAGGCACATGCTGGACCAGTGGAAGGGAGACCTGGTTCGAAGCCTTGCCAGCTACAATGCGGGACCCACAAGGGTAAGGGGTTGGCAGAGGCAGGAGGACGAGTATCTCTTCATAGAGACCATACCCATAGGGGAAACCAGAGACTATGTCAAAAAGGTGCTCTACAACTACTATGTCTACCTGGAGCTCCTAAAGTGAGGCAACAGCCCTCTCTATCCTCTCAAGGGCAAGGTCTATGTCCTCTTCTGTGTGTGCGGTGCTCAAAAACCAGGCTTCAAACTGGGCGGGTGGAATAAGAATGCCTTCTCTCAGCAGTGACCGGAAGAACCTTCCAAAGAGTTCTCTGTCGGAGCTCTTTGCGGTCTCATAGTCGTAGACCTCTCTCTCGGTGAAGAAGAGGGTAAACATGGAGGCTATCTGGTTTATGCGGTGTGGTATACCCTTACGAGAGAGCACCTCTTCTATACCTGAGGTGAGCCTTTTTGTGAGCCTTTCAAGCTCCTGATAGGGGTTGAGACGGAAGAGCTCCCTGAGGGTTGCGATGCCCGCCACCATGGAGAGGGGATTACCGGAGAGGGTTCCCGCCTGATAGACCGGTCCTTCTGGTGCCACCTTTTCCATGATTTCTCTTCTACCGCCGTAGGCACCCAGAGGCATACCACCCCCGATAATCTTACCCATACAGGTTATGTCCGGCTCACTTACAAAGAGCTCCTGTGCACCACCCTTCGAAAGCCTGAAGTTGGTTATAACCTCATCGTATATGACCAGGGCTCCATAACTGCGCGTTATGTCCCTTATGGTTTCCAGAAAGCCCTGCTGTGGGAGGACAACGCCCATGTTCCCAGCCACCGGTTCCACTATCACACAGGCTATCTCCTCTCCGTATCTTCTGAAGACATCTTCAAGAGCTCCCACATCGTTGTAAGACACCACCAGAGTGAGCCTTGCCACTTCCTCCGGCACGCCGGGTGTTCCGGGAATGCCAAGGGTGGCAACACCGGAGCCGGCGCTTACGAGAAGAGAGTCTGCGTGCCCGTGGTAACAGCCGTCAAACTTAACCACATATCTCCTGCCCGTGTAGCCTCTGGCGAGCCTTATGGCGGACATGGTGGCTTCCGTTCCAGAGGACACAAACCTCACCATCTCCACGGAGGGCATGGCGGACACCACCAGCTCCGCAAGGGTTATCTCATGTATGTGGGTTAGACCGTAGGAAAGTCCCTTCTGAACCTGCTCACTTACCACTCTTACAACTGCAGGATGGGCATGACCGAGGATGAGCGGTCCCCAGGACATGAGAAAGTCTATGTATTCTTTACCTTCCACATCCCAGAGCCTGGACCCCTGCGCCCTTGCCACAAGAATGGGTTCACCACCCACAGCCTTGAAAGCCCTTACCGGTGAACTGACACCACCCGGCATAAGGTTTTTTGCCTTTTGGAAGAGTTCACTGTTTTTCATCAGAGCCTCCAACCTTAAAACTTTTCTTTACACAAGCCAGCGTATATTATAATCTTAACCCTTTAGACCACCGGCGGAGGTAGCAGTATGGCAAAGACCCTCGGTCTTAAGTGTAGAGAGTGCGGTAGAGAATATCCTGTAGAACCCATGCATGTATGCGAGTTCTGTTTTGGACCTCTGGAGGTAAAGTATGACTACGAAGAAATAAAGTGCAGGATAAGCAGAGAAAAAATAGAGAAAGGACCAAAAAGTCTCTGGCGCTATGTAGACCTCCTGCCCGTGGAAGAGCCGAAGGTGGGTCTAAGCGCAGGCTTCACACCCCTGAAAAAGGCGGAGAACCTGGGGAAGGTGCTGGGGCTCTCCAACCTCTACATAAAGGATGACTCGGTAAACCACCCCACCCTTTCCTTCAAGGACAGGGTTGTATCTGTAGCCATATCCAGAGCTATAGAGTTTGGTTTTGATACGGTTGCCTGCGCCTCCACCGGAAACCTTGCCAACTCGGTGGCGAGCCACGCATCGCAGGCCGGTCTCAACTGTTTTGTCTTCATACCAGCTAACCTGGAGTCTCAGAAGATATACGGAAGTCTTGTCTTTTCACCCACAGTGGTGGCGGTGGAAGGCACTTACGACGATGTAAACAGGCTATGTTCTGAGATAGCCAGCGAGCTCCAGTGGGCTTTTGTGAACATAAACATAAGACCCTTCTATGCGGAGGGTTCCAAAACCCTTGCCTTTGAGGTGGTGGAACAGCTTGGCTGGAGAGCACCCGACGCGGTAGTGGCACCGGCTGCCTCCGGCTCACTGATAACCAAGATATGGAAGGGTCTTAGAGAAATGGTAAAGGTGGGGCTTATAGAAGAGATGAACACAAGAGTTTACGGGGCTCAGGCGGAGGGATGCTCCCCCATAGCTCAGGCGTGGAGAGAGGGAAGGGACTTTATAAAGCCTGTGCGACCCAGCACCATAGCAAAATCTATAGCCATAGGTAACCCTGCGGACGGCATATACGCCCTTCAGGTCACAAGAGATAGCGGTGGGGACTGGGAAACGGCCACCGACGAGGAAATCATAGAGGGTATAAAGCTCCTTGCGGAGACAGAGGGTATATTCACGGAGACCGCAGGGGGAACAACCATAGCGGTTCTGAAAAAGCTCGTCCAGAAAGGCGCCTTTGGGGAAGAGGAAGTGGTGGTAGCCTACATAACAGGCAACGGCTACAAGACCATGGAGGTTCTGGACAGCCGCCTGAAGGAAACACTCCACATAAAGCCAAGCCTTGCGGACTTTAAAGAGAAGATACTCACCCGTGTTTAAACTCCTTCTTCTTCTCCTATTTTTCCTGTTCTCCTGCGGTGGTGATAGACTTCCCAGGGTGCAGGTGAGAACCCTTGACAACAGGGTTGTCTATCTCTCCGACTACAGGGGGAAGGATACTCTGCTCTATGTATGGAGCAAAACCTGTGCAGGACACTCAAAAGACCTGAAGGAGTTAAACAGGCTTGTGGAAGAGAGAAAGGACTTTTTAATCATATCCTATGCGGTAGCCATGACCTCCGAGGATGTGCTGAGGAGTTACCGCGAGCTGGGCATAAAGGACAATTTCCTCACGCTGATAGACACGGAGGTGCGTTTTAACGACCACATCCCCATAACCTTTCTACCCTCCACCTATCTCTTTGACAAAAAGGGAAAGCTCCTGAAAATCCAGCCCGGGCTCTACATACCTGCTTCCAGCAGGGATAGTTCTTTCTGATAGTTCAGCCTTTCATCGTGAAGGTCGGGCGACTTTATAATGTTATGCATGCATCCTATACTGGAAAAGGTGAAGCTCTCTGAAAAGGCCTGTCTACTGAAGGTTAAGGCGGAGCATATTTCAAGGGCTCTGCCCGGTCAGTTCGTAATGCTTCAGCACACAGAAGTCTCCGAACCTGTGCCTCTCAGCATACTGGAGGCTGGCGAGGGTTATTTTACCTGTCTTGTGAAGGGTGTGGGCAGGTCCACCCTTGAACTGATGGAGGAGGCGGAGAACCTCTTCTATGTGGCAGGACCCCTCGGAAAACCCTTTCCCCTTGAACATTACCGCAGGGTAGCCTTCTACACCCACTCCTGGGGTATAGCACCCGCCCTTAACGTGGCAAGAGCTCTAAAGGCTCAGGGAAACAGTCTCCTGCTCTTCCATACATCAGAGGATTTTTACCTGCAGGAAGAGGCTAAGAGGGTCTTCGATGAGATCATACACGATGAAGAGCTCAGAGCTCTCCAGGTGGACCTGGTGGTATCTGCGGGCAGTAACAGGCTGTCGAAAAGTTTAACTTCTATCTACAGTCATAAGCCGGTGATAAGTATGGTTAACATCCATATGCTGGATGCGGTAGGGCTCTGTCTGGTATGCAGGGTTCTTGTAGAGGGAAAGCAGAAGCTGGCTTGCACCGATGGTCCCTGGTTTGAAGCCCACCTGGTGGACTGGGATAACCTTATAGAAAGAGAAAGTGCTTACGAGGAACAGGAAAAGCTGGCACTTGAGGAATACAGAAAAACCCTGAGGAGAAAAAGCCTTAAGGGTTGAAAGGTTTTATAATTTCCCACTGAGAATGCAGGAGCCTTACGATAAGCTAAGAGATTACATGGAAAAGCTCGAAGAATGTCGCAAAGAGATAGAAGTCTTGAGGTTTGAGGAACAGTCTCTGCGTGAAAGGCTTCATAAACTTGAGGCGGAGAGGTCTTCCATGAAAGAAAAGATTGAAAACCTGACCGAATACATACAGAACATAGAGAGGATATCAAAAACCAAGGAGGATATCATAAGGTCTCTTTCAAGTGAGATAAGCACCTACAGGAGGTTGATTGTATCCTTTGTATTCCTTGTGCTGTTCCTTCTCCTTTTGATAATATACCTTTCCTTGCAATGAAAAGAGTTATAGTGGTTCCTTCAAGGTTGAATTCCACAAGACTGAGGGAAAAGCCTCTCCTTAAATTGCTCGGTAAGCCTCTCATAAGGTGGGTAGTGGAGGGCTGTCTAAGGACAGGAGAAAGGGTTGTTCTCGCCACTGACAGTGAGAGGATTTACGAAGTGGTGAAGGACCTTCCTGTGGAGGTAAGGTATACGCCCCCGGAGCTCCCTTCGGGAAGTGACAGGGTAGCTTACACGATAGGATATGAGGATGCGGAGCTGGTGATAAACTACCAGGGAGACGAGCCCTTCGTATACGGGGAAGACCTTGAGAAGCTCTTCCTTACCCTCAAGGACTATCCCGTAGCAACTCTTGCGGTCAGGGATGAACATTCCTATGAAAACCCAAACTCCGTCAAGGTGGTGCTCAAAAGAGACGGGACCGCCCTTTACTTCTCAAGAGCTCCCATACCCTACAAAAAGGAAAGCTCGGAGCTCTACCCCCTTAAGCATGTAGGTATATACGCCTTCCGGAAAGAGGTCCTGCTTCAGTTCACAGGAATGGGGAAGGGTGAGCTGGAGAGGCTTGAATCTCTTGAACAGCTCAGACTTTTAGAGGCAGGCTATCCGATAAAGGTGATAATTACCCAGAACTACTATCACGGCGTGGACACGCAGGAAGATGTGGAGCTCGTGGAAAAGGAGCTCTCCGCAAGGCTTTTCACAAAGGCATAGTTTAGAGTGTGTCCACCCAGATAGGAAAAAACTCTACCCCTTATCCTCATACCGAGAAGGCTAAGGTCGCCTATAAGGTCCAGAAGTTTGTGTCTTATGGGCTCATCCTTTGACCTGAGACCCTCAGGATTGCGCACATAACCTTTTCCTATCACCACCGCGTTCTTCAGACTTCCCCCTTTGGCGAGACCTTTGCTACGCAGGAAGTCCACCTCCTCCTCATAGCAGAAGGTTCGGGCAAAGACTACGTCCTTTACATTTCCGCAGTATTGAACCGTCCACTCCTCAAGTATACCCTTCACATAACCTCTGTAGAGGGCACAAAAGCCCTCGTAGGGCTCCACCCTTATGTAAGCCTTGCAGTTCTTTACCTCAAAGACCTTTCTTATCTCAAAAACTCTGACCTCTTCCTCCAGTTCCAGTTTGATGTCTTTGAGAGCTTTATAAAAGTAGTATCCGCTTCCGTCAAGGATAGGCACCTCGTTTGCCTTCCCAAAAACTCCACCGTCAAGTTGTCCAGCCCCAGTATATAGAGAACCGCCAGAAGGTGCTCCACCGTGCTCACCTTTACGCCTTCCCTTCCAGAAGGGTTGCATGGTTCCGTATGGAGCACGTATCTGTAATCCGCAGGTATGTATACACCCTTAGCCAGAAACCTTATGCCTGTCCCAGCCCTTTCAGGATGGAGCACTATCCTTGCAACCTCTCCACTGTGCAGACCCACACCTTTAAATTCCACCGGATGTAGCAATGTCCCCTGTCTCATTCTCCCTGTATACTATGCAATTTTAATGCCATGGTTTTAAGGAGTTCCACCACCTTTTCAAGCGTTGGTTTTTCAGGCACATGACAGTGGAACCCAAGGCTTTCTTTCAGGAAATCCTTCGTGGTTTTGCCAAGACAGATTAGGACTTTCCCCCCTAAAAGCCTCTTTATATCTTCCTTTTGCAGATTTGCAAAAAGCCCCTTAAGAGCGGAGGGGCTGGCAAAAAGCACCGCATCCGCCCCTGAGAGTTTCTCCAGGAGCTCCTCCCTTTGGTAGGTTTTCTCCTTCAGGGTGTAAACTTCCAGGGGATAGACCTCAAGCCCGAGCTCCTTAAGACCTTCCATCACCTCATCCCTGCCCACCGCAGACCTTGGCAGGAGCACCCTTCCGGAGAGACCTCTAAAGATTTTCAGGAGCTCCTCTCCGTAGTAGTCCTCCGGCATAGCCCAGACACTGTAGCCAAAACTTTCTACCTCTCTCTTCGTTTTTTCCCCCACCACTACCACCTTCTCCCCACCCAGCCTGTGTTTTGAGAGGAAAAGCCTGACAGCCCTCGGGCTCTGAAAGACCACAAAGTCAAAGACCATCTCCGGCACCTGAAACTGGAGGGGCACTTCCTGAATGAGAGGAAGGGCTATAACTTCAAAACCTTCCCTTTCAAAGAGCGGTCTATCCTTCTGTATATCTTCGAGGCTTCGTGTCAGGACCACCCTCATAGCCTATAATTTATCCTATGCCAGCCACCAGAGACCAGCTGGGGAAAATAGACATAGTGGATGTCATCTCCTCTTACATAGAACTCAAAAGGGTGGGTAACAACTTCGTTGCCCGATGCCCCTTTCATCCAGATGACACACCCTCCTTTTACGTTTCTCCCTCAAGGGGTATCTTTAAATGCTTCGGTTGCGGTGTGGGTGGTGATGCGGTCAAGTTTGTCTCTCTCTACGAGAATATAGACTATCTGGAAGCCCTTGAAAAGCTTGCAAAAAGATACAACATACCCATAAAACTGAAGAGAAAGGAAAAGAACAGCAAACTCCTGCTTGCTCTTCAAAGGGTTGCGGAGTTTTACCGGCAGGAGCTGAGAGAAAACCCACAGGCTCTTGCATACCTTCAGAGAAGGGGTTTAAATTCAAACACCATTAACAAATTCCAGCTGGGTTTTGGCGGAAACACGGAGAGGCTGGTAAAAATCCTCAAGGAGGAGGGTCTTCTTGAGGCTTACGAGAAGAGCGGTAATCTTGTAAGCATTGAGGGAGATTTTTACAGAGACCTTTTCAGAAACAGGCTGGTCATACCCATAAGAGACATGGGCGGTAACGTGGTAGCTTTCGGGGGTAGAAGTCTCGAGGGAAACCATCCCAAGTATGTAAACTCTCCCGAATCGGAGGTCTTCAGGAAGGGGGCAAGCCTTTTTGGACTACACGAGGCTAAGGAATACATAAGAGAAAGGGAGGAAGTTATACTTGTAGAAGGATACTTTGACCTTCTTAGCCTTTGGCAGGAGGGCATAAGGAACTGCGCCGCACCCCTTGGCACTGCGCTCACCGAGGAGCAAGCCCTTCTCCTCTCAAAACTTACAAAAAGGGTGGTGCTTCTTTACGATGGGGACAGGGCGGGGAGGAAGGCGGTCAGGTCATCCTTGCCCCATCTTCTTAAGGCGGGTATGAGGGTAAGGGTGGTTTACCTTCCCGAGGGTGAGGACCCGGATTCCTTTGTAAGGAAAGAGCCTGAGACCCTTAAAAACCTTCTCCTTTCCACCAGCGAGGTGGAGGTTGACTATCTGGAAAGGGTAAGAGAAGGGGACAGGGAGGCTTTTGAGGACCTTCTTTACTTTTGCAGCTTTATTCCGGATGGTGTGAAGAGGTATGAGCTTCTTAAGGAGCTCTCAAAGATTACCGGGCTTCCGCTGGCAAGCCTTCAGGAAAGACTGGTAAAGGTTGAAGGGACAAAAAAAGTTGACAGCTTATCGCTTGCCTATCAGGAGGCGGTCCTGCTGGCAGGTCTTTACAGATTCGGCTTTGAAGGTGTGGAGCTGGACAGACTAAGGCTGTCACCCCGGGCGATTGAGCTTGTGGAAGCTCTCCGTAAAGAAGAGTATCACCTCCTACCAGACTACATAAAAAACTTCAGAGCCTACGACCTTCAGAGGGCTTTTCAGGAAAGTCTACACCTGCTAAGACTGCCGGAGATGGAAGAGCCGGAGGACTTTCACAGGGTAAGGGAAAGAAGCAAGGCACAGCCAAGAAAGCTAAGGATGAAAAGATGAGTGCCCTATTACCCTCTTCATTATCAGTTCTACCTCCTTCAGGCTCTTCCCTTCAAAATCGTAAAACCTTTCGGGCTCTTCAAGGCTCTTAAAGATAAACCTTAGAGCCTCCAGGCTAAGATCGTGCCTGAGAAGGAGTATCCTGGGACCAGTACCGGCAATATGCCTTAAGGAGCTCAAAATCTTCCAAGCTTATCCGCACCTTCTGAGAGCCTGAGGGCTCTCCTCTCTGATTGATATAAGTTCTATCTCCAGCCACCTCAGAGGTTTTTTCTGTGGCTTTTCTATTCTCCTCTCTCAGAACCTCCAGGACCCTTTTCAGGTCTTCAGGCTTTGTGCCAAGGATGAAGAGGGTTTCCAGATAGTCCGCATATCTTCTGTTTTTCTCATATTCCTGAGGGTCCACAAAAGCAAGCCTCTTTCTTTTTGAAAAAACCTCAATGCGAACACCCCTGCCTATTGACTGAAGCAGAAACTTCTCCGCCTTCTGCTTTCCTATGTTAAGGTAGAGGATCAGGTTTGGTCTGTTGCTGTCCCAACCTTCGTAAAAAGCTCTTGAGCCCAGAAGCAGGTTTATGCTGGAATGCTCGGGGTTGTTAATTTCATTGAATACCTTCCTTGTGTCAAACTTCTCAACTATTTCATAGCCCTCCAGCTTTTGTCTCAACCAGTCAGAGATATCACCTATCTTCAGGAGCATGAAGGGTCTGTGGGATACTTTATGTTTAAATAGGAGCTCCTGCGTGTTCTCCTCCATCCTTATCACCTCTATTCCCCCAGGACCTTCCGCATTAAAAACCTCGGAGAGGACCTCCTCCAGGGATACATCCTCCACATTTAGAGGATGCCTTTTCTTTTCAAAGGCGTCCCTCAGATTGGAAAGTTCTTCTTTTAACTCTTCCTGTGCGGAGCTGAATATTCTCTCATCCACCCTTTTCCCTGCAATTTTTGAGAGCTTTCTGAAGAAGAGCTCAAGGTCTGACTCTTCAGTATTAACCGAGTTGCCAAGCACAAGCATGAGGGGTTCGTGATAGAAGTGGGCTCTTTTCTTTGCCTTTTTTATCAGTGTGAACAAAATCAGAGTTTTCAAAAGTATCCTTTCCTTCTCTTCCTCCGAAAATTCTCCTTTTCTGTCCACTATCGCCTCAGTGCTGTATCCGAGTAGAGCTATCCTTTTCCCGTAGCCACGGGAGAGAAAGTCTGCAAGGTTCATGCTGTAGGCGCAGGTTAGATGGTCTATCTCTTCGGTAAAGGTGGCGGAGAAGTTAAACATGAAGCCTTCCTTTGATAGAGCGGTAAAGATAGCCTGCCTTTTGCTGTCCCTTTTGTCCCCCTTGTGTGCCTCGTCAAGGATTAGATACCAGTTTCTTGGAAATCTCCGGTAGTTAAGTATCTTTTCCTTCTCCTCCTCCGAGAGAAGGTCAGACCTGTAGTAAAACACATCCACACCATCTCTGTTTAAATGCAGGTCTACCCTCGCCTTTACCTTTGCATAGTCCTTAAGACTGAAGGCGTGTATCTTCTCGTCTCTGAGCTGGTTGAACTCTTCAAGGTGCTTCATGAACTGCTCTATGAGGTCTTCTCTGTGGGTGAGGAAGAGAAGGTCTGCCTTGGGTATTAGCTTTCTACCGATCAGCTCTTTCAGAACCTCCATGATTTTTATGATTACCAGCGTCTTACCGGAGCCTGTTGCCATCCAGAAGCTGGCGCGGTTTATTATCTGTTGCAGGCATATGCTGTCCCCTTCTATCTGAAAACCTTCATCGCTAAGTATCTTTATAGCCTGTTTTTTTAGCCTGAAGCAAAGACCCCTACCCTCTGCATAGGTTTTGTATCTATGGTATAGCTTCTCTCTACCTTCTCTGTAGTAAAGGTTGAGGACTTTTACCGCGCTGACAACCGCCTCCACCTGATATTCAAAGAGAGTTTTGGAGAGAGAAAAGGTAAAGAGGTCTGTTTTCAGCAGGCTATCGTAGTCTATATTTAAGCCCTTTATTATTCTGCTAAGTATCATCTAAGTAGACCTTTTCATGTCTTTAAGTTTTCTCCAGCAATCTTCAAAGGAGTTGTATCCTGCGCATCTTAAAAATTCCTTGAGCTCGCACACCCTTACCTGAACCGCCTGACCCTCAAGGGATGCCCCGTTAAGGTCAAGAAGTTCCACCTCCTCCTTCACCCATATTAGAAGGACAAAGTCCTGGTCTGTGAGTTTTTCCTCCTCGTAAAACACGAAAAGGAAGGGTATTCCCAGCTGCCTTGCCAAGCCTATAATCGCCCTGTCTGAGTTAACCAGCCGGTATTTACCCTCCCTTATCTGGTACATCCTTTTGGCTTCCAGAAGACAGACATATCTTCTTGTGTTGTTCTCGTATACATACTCCACAAAGTCCACATCGCTGAAGTAAACCCTTTCTCTCTCATTGCTGACCCCCCTTATCATGTCTCTAAACTCCGTATCCGCATAATCCGTCCTTCTCGGTTTATTCATGGTTCACCACCAGATAAGGGGTTTTACCAGCCTGTAATCCACATCATCCCAGACTATCCTCTCTCCCCCTTCAAAGACCACACCCCAGTCATGGATGCTTTCCAGGAACCTGCCCGTAAGGTTAGAAAGGGTCTCCCCCAGGTCCACATCACTGTAAAGGTTGAAAAAGTTGACCCCTATTTTTTTCTCTTCCAATTCCAGCACCCAGGCGAGCTTCTCGTCTCTCATAAAAACATAGGCTCCAGGTGTATCTTCAAAACCTTTAAAGGGCTCCTCATCCTCATACCTGACCCTGGAAAGGGTATCCTCATATTGCTCCAGCTCGTAATACTTGAAAAAGCCACCTGCGCTGTTCCTGTTGTATCTTTCTCTAACCCCCTCTTCCTCCGATATACCACCCCTGTCATAGGCTAAAACCCTTTTCATCCTCCGCAACACAACTCCGTAGAAGTGCTCACCCATTTCAACTCCTATCCATCTCCTCCGGAGCTTATGAGCCACCGCACAGGTTGTCCCCGAGCCGAGAAAGAAGTCCATTATAAGGTCTCCCTCCTCAGAGGTGGACTCTATAACGCGCCTGAGCAGAGCCTCCGAGTTCTCCGTCAGAAAGCCTGTTGACTTGGAAACGGTATAGACATAGCCGGGTATGTCAGTCCAGTTGTTGGTAAGAGGCACCTCCCTTCTTCTGTATTCCGCCCTGAAGTCCACCGAACCGCATTGAGGACAGCTTTCTATGTTGACCTCAGGGTTCTGGTGCGTGTAGCCACATCTCCTGCAGATTATCCTTATGTTGCCCCTTTTGGCTTCCTGTTCTATTCTTTCTTGGGTAAACTGCCAGTGGGTGCCCGCAGGTGCCCTTATGCCTATGCCAAAAATAACCCTCAGCGGGTCCCCCCTCTCTTCGGGGAAGAACATACTTGTCCAGTCTATCTCTTCCTCCCTTTTCCTTCTCATAGGCACGCGAAAGGGAGACATCCTGTCTTTATCCCTGGCGTAGAAAAACAGCGATTCTGTGTCGCTCTCAAACCTCTTCCTCTCTCTGCTCTCCGTCCTTTTACCCCTTCTGATGATTATCTCGTTCCTGAAGTTTTCCTCACCAAAGACTTGGTCCATAAGGGGTCTAACAATCCAGTTACCCTTCTGACCACACCTGAGGAAGATACTTCCACTTTCCTTGAGAAACTCTCTGGCTAAAATCAGTCTATTCTCGAGCATGGTCGCCCAGGTGCTGTCCCTGTAGTTAGTTAGATAGAGAAACTGGCTGGAACCCTCAAGGTTGAAAGGCGGGTCTATGTATATGGTCTGAACCTTTCCTCTGAACTTTGGCAGTATGGTGTTCAGCGCCTGCCAGTTTTCGCTCTTTATCAGCCAGCCATCCAGTTCCCTGTCAAGGGGGTGGAAGAGCCCAAGTAGCTCAAGCTCCAGGTCCTTGAAATATCTTGTGTCTATGGGTAAGAACCTGTATTCTCTCTTTATAACATCGCCTTCCATCAAAACCTCAGGCTCCCTCTCCAGTATCCCGAGCTCTATCCACTCCCTTACCTGTTCCTTCCAGCCCGCATGCTGTAAGAGTTTTTTTATTATCTCCATACCCCCCCTTTTGCTCGCTATCCTGTCAAGGCTTATAACATAGTTGGACCTCCTCACAAACTTGGGCTTTTCCCATATTCTCACCAGTTCTTCTTCAAACTGCCCCACAAAATCTATCAGCCTGTAGGCTATCCTTTTCAACCACTGGACCTGTTCTATCCTCTCCAGTGTCCACTCCACATCAGTATCTGTCAGGTATCGGTATAGCCAGAGGTCAAACTGCTCTTTTAAAAACTCTCTTGCCCTTCTATGCAGGAAAAAGTCTGCTTCTCCCTGCCTCTCGAAGGTTCTTATCGCTTTTTGCAATTCCTCTTCCTTTAAGGACATGCCTGAAGCCTTCGCCTGCCTGCAAATCTCCTCCAGGTCTGTTCTCACGCCACCTTCTCCGTATTGGACCTTAAGGTGGAGCTCTTCCCCTTCCACTTTGTCAAACTGGTAATAAAGGCTTTTTTTCTCGCTACTTTTCCTGTGTTCTATCTGGCTCGCATCAAAGTAAAACTTCCTCCCTTCTATTTCTACTTTCATGCTTTTGAAGAGCCTGTCCGTCTTCACATAGTAGAGCCCACGCGTCTTCCAGAAGAGAGATACATCTTCACCATCACCGTAGACCTTCTCGTAAACCTGATTGTGGGCACCCGAAGGGTTAAAGTGAACGGAACCGCTCTCAGAAAAGTAATTCCTGAAAAAGCTGTAGAGCCTGTCAAAGAGCTCCTCCCTAAAGTCCGGCCACCTCTGAAGTATTTCCTCTATATCTCTCTTTATAAGCTCCTCTATCTTGCTGTAATATTTGGATTTAATCCTGATAAGGTTTATGTAACCTGATTTTCCCTCCACCTCTGCACCCACAAAGAGGTTTTTCAGCGTATCGTAAAAAAGTTTCTCTTTCTGCTCAACCATAGCCCTTCTTTTCAAAAATGTTTAACCTTTCCATACTCTCCCTATTCTACAGGAAATTAGGGTATGGAGAAAAAGGCTTGTAAGTTGGGGTTGTATGCTTCTGGACAGTGTCCTGGTTGAGAGTCCAACCTTTTCCACTCCATGGTGCTATTTCCTTCTTCTGGACCTACCCTTGAAAAAACTGGTAAGGAGGTCAAGGGCAACGTGGAAAAGCTCCGATACTATCACTCCAAGGGCAAAGTAGAAAACCCACTCCTTCTCCGCAAGAGAAGAGAGAAAGTCAAAGGGGTCAAAGAGCAAAAGGAGCTCCTTAAGCCCCGATGCATACCTCTGGAAAATTCCCAGCAGGACAAAATACAGAAAGAGGAAAAGGAGTGTAAAATAGCCAAGCCTGACAAAAGTGCCCAGAAGGGGGATATGAGATAGTCCCCTGTGCTTTGATAGGTGTTGGTAGGGTCTCCAGAAAAGACGGAAAGCCCTCCATCTTTTTGAGGGCTTTGAATGAGGAAGGTCAAGGTCAGGAGAGAGCAAGAAGGTGCCAACAAGATAGCCTGCGGTAAAGGGCAGATAAAACTCTCTTGGCATGTAGTAAAGGCATAAGGGAAGTGCCAGCAGGTTTGCAAAGTCGTGCCCTTTACCAAGAGCCATCAAGCCTCCAGGTCTACAAGCAGGAGAGTTTTTGCATTTCTTCTGTCTATCTGGTAAACCATTCTCTTCTTTCTCACAGGAAACTCCATATTTCTAGTTAGCAGACTATCCCAGACAAGCAGAGAAAAATCCCCTACTCGAAGCATAAGTTTTTCCTCTTTTCTTCTCACGGGCACAAGGTCCACAGGCTCTGAAAGGAAAAGGGGTTCGGGAAAGCCTTCACCGTAAGGCTCGAGCTCTCTCAGAAGTTTATAGAGGTTCTGGTTTATGGAGGAGAGGGGAAGGCTCGTATCTATGTAAATCTTACCCTCTTCTCTTTCCTCTTCTGAGAAGACTTCTCTAACCAGCCTTTCAAAAAGGGGGACCTGTTCGCTCCTTATGGTAAAGCCGGCGGCTGAGGAATGCCCACCCCATTTGACAAAGAGTTCAGAGATAGTCTTAAGAGAAGAATAAACATCCACACCCTCCCTTCCCCTCACAGAGGCGCTGGCGTATTCTCTACCCATGGAGAGAACAACTGCGGTCCTGTTAAAGGTTTTTGCCAGCCTCCCCGCCACTATGCCCGCAACACCACCCGCCCGTTCCTCCAGCTTTACCACAATCACCCTTTCTTCTCTCTGCGCGTAAGCCTGCTTCATCGCCTCCTCAAAGGCAAGCTGACTCAGATGTTTCCTGTATTGGTTTAGCCTGTCTATCTTATCCATTAGCTCCTGAGCTCTTTTCTCATCCTTCTCAAGGACCAGCTTGAAAGAAAGGTAAGGTTTTGCCACCCGTCCTGGTGCGTTGAGCCTGGGCGCCAGCGAGAAGGCTATGTCTCTTGAGCTCACTTCCTCCTTGATGCCCGACCTTTCCATGAGAAGTCTCATGCCGGGTGAATGAACATTACCTCTGAGTATGTGGTTAAGGAGCTTTATGCCGTTGGAGACTATTATCCTGTTCAGGGGGTTCATAGGCACCACATCCGCCACTGTGCCAAGACAGGCAAGGTGCAGATAATCACGCACATCCACCTCAAGCCCGAGCTCTCTCTTCAAAAGGACGGAAAGGTAAAAGGCAAGTCCTGAGGAAGAAAGCTCTCTGAACTCTCTAACCTCCCCTTTACCAAGCTTTGGGTTAACTATAAGAACAGGGGGCAGTTCTTCGCCCGGATTGTGATGGTCTAACACAATGGTGGGTATGTTCAGGAGGTTCAGCTCTTCCACCGCATTTGTGCCGTTATCTACGGTTATGAGAAGGTCCGCATACCTGCTTAGCCTGATAGCTAACTCCTTTGTAAGCCCATAACCCCTCTTTCTTGAGGGGAGTAGGGGCAGAACCCTTGCTCCTGCCTGCTTTAGCAGGTGATAGAGCATGGCGGTGCCGGTTATACCGTCCACATCGTAATCTCCAAAGAGGACTATCCTCCTGCCCTTTCGCACATACTCCGCTATGAGCTGGCTGGCTGTGGTTATATTAGGAATTTCAAAGGGTGGTAAAAGATTTTTCAGCCTGTTCTCCAGAGCGCTCTCGTCCATGTTTCTGTTTGCAAGGAACTGGGCTTTTAAGTAGCCCACCTTCCTTACGAGCTCCTCGTCAGGCTTTATGACCTCGCTCAGCAGTAACCATTCCTTGCCAGAAACACCCTTCATGCCCTTTTCAAAGATAGAAACTCCTCACACCATCGTGAGATGCTACCCGCACCCATGAAGAGCAGAACCTTCCCCTCACAGGCATACTCCTCAACCTTCTCAAAGAGCTCCTCCTTCGTAGGACAGAAGATACAACCCGCACCCTTTGCCAGTTCCTCCACCTTTACACCGTAAGAGTTTTCCTCGCCCGCAGGGTATACCTCGGTAAGCAGGCAGAGGTCTGCCTCCCTAAGGACCTGCAGGAAGTCTTCAAAAAGGTAATGGGTTCTTGAATATCTGTGAGGCTGGAAGGCAAGCACCACCTTTCTCTCGGGATACATCTCTCTGACTGTGCTGAGGACAGCTCTTATCTCTGTTGGGTGATGCCCATAGTCGTCGTAGACGGGCACATCTCCAAAATAGCCTTTAAATTCAAGTCTTCTTTCTGCGTTCCTGAAGCTATGTAGAGATTCTCTTATGGTTTCAAAGTCTATACCCGCTTCGAGACACACGCAGGTGCAGGCAAGGGCGTTGTATACATTGTGCCTTCCCGGCACCCCCAGATAAACCTCTCCGAGCCTTTCCCCCTCCTGCCAGAGCTCAAATAAATACCTGCCTTCTAAAAGTCTCAGGTTGGTAGCCCTCAGGCTCGCCTCCCTATCTATACCGTAACTCATAACCCTTCTGTGGGTCCTCTCTTCTATCCATCTACAGCTCTGGTCATCCCTGTTTAGAACCACGAGACCATAGAAAGGAACCGCATCCGCAAACTTTAAAAAGGCTTCTCTTATATCCTGAAGGTCTTTGTAAAAGCCTAAGTGCTCTCTGTCTATGTTGGTAATTACCGCCACGGTGGGGAGGAGCTTGAGAAAGCTTCCGTCGCTCTCATCTGCCTCGGAGATGATGAGCTTGTCCTTTCCCAGCTTTGCGTTAGAGCCAAGACTCTGAAGCACTCCACCTATAAGCACGGTAGGGTCGTAGCCTGCCATGTGGAAGGTGTGTGCTATCATGGAGGTGGTCGTGGTCTTTCCATGAGAACCGCAGACCGCTATACCCTCATCAAGCCTGAAGAGCTCCGCCAACATCTCACCCCTTGGTATAACGGGAATGCCAAGAGCCTTAGCCCTCTTAAGCTCGGGGTTTTCCTCGGAGACCGCAGAGGAGTAAACTACTACCTGAGCCCTCCCCAGGTTCTCCTCTCTGTGTCCCAAGAATATCTTCGCACCCCTTCTCTTAAGGAGCTCCGTGTTTTTGTTTTCCCTGAGGTCTGAACCGGATACCTCGTAGCCCATCTCAAGGAGTATCTGAGCTATACCGCTCATGCCTATACCGCCTATGCCTACAAAATGGAAGCTTTTGACCTTTTCTCTGAACATGGGTATATTATATCTCCCAGTGCCCGTAGCTCAGTAGGACAGAGCGTGGGTCTCCGGAACCCAAGGTCGGGGGTTCAAATCCCCCCGGGCACTTTTAGTGCCATACACCCGGCAGTTTTAACCCACAGTGGGGACAGGAACCGTTCAGCAGGTGGCTTTTGGTTCTGTAGCCCACCCTCTCAATTACCTTCCTGAAACATCCAGGGCAGTAGGTGGATTCAAGGTCTTCATCCCAGTAGTTGCCCACATACACAAAGTTAAGACCCTCTTCCTTCCCTATGTGATATGCCTTTCTCAGACTGTCTATAGGTGTGGGTGGAACATCCAGCATCTTGTAGGCGGGGAAAAACCTTGATATGTGCCAGGGTATGTCTCTCGATATACCAGCTATGAACCTGGCTATACTCCTCAGCTCCTCCTCCGAGTCGTTGTAACCGGGTATAAGAAGGGTGGTTACCTCCACCCATATGCCCTTGCTATAGGCATGTTCTATAGTTTTGAGGACGGGCTTCAGCCTTGCACCGCATACCTTCCTGTAAAAATCGTCAGAGAAGGACTTAAGGTCTATGTTCATGGCGTCAAGGTAAGGTAGAGCTATATCTATGGCTTCCTCCGTCTCGTATCCGCTGGTGACAAAAACGTTCCTTATACCCTTCTCCTTTGCCAGCTTCATGGTGTCGTAAGCAAACTCGAAGAAAATGACAGGCTCGTTGTAGGTGTAAGATAGGGAGGGTGCTCCGTATAGCTGTGCCAGTCTTACTATTTCCTCCGGGCTCATCTCCTCTCCAAAGACCTGGTAGTTGTGCGTCTGCGGATACTGGGATATCTCCCAGTTCTGACAAAATTGACAGGAGAAGTTACATCCAAGGGTGCCTATAGAGAGGCTCTGTGTGGAAGGTAGAAAGTGGAAAAGGGGCTTTTTCTCTATTGGGTCAAGGTTTAGGGCGGACAGGAGCCCGTATAGAGTAAGGTAGAGCCTTCCACCTTCGCTAACCCTCACACCGCACTTCCCATACTCGCCCTCCTTCAGGAGGCACCTCTGACTGCAGGCTTTACAAAGTATCCCCCTGTCTTTTGGCTCGCTCAACCACGCCAGGCTTTTCATGGGTATAAATTTAAAGGGATGAGGATAAGAAAGCCAGCGGCGGCAGGAAGCTTTTATCCCTCCGACCCGGAAAGGCTCGCAAGTTACGTAGACAGTCTTGTTGGTGAGAGGCTGGAGCTGGAAGGTGAGGTAGAGGGGCTCATATCCCCCCATGCAGGCTATGACTACTCAGGTCCTATCGCAGGAAGAGTTTACTCACTGCTAAGGGGGAGGAGTTTTAAGAGGGTTCTCCTCATAGGACCCTCACATTTTGTGGACTTTGATGGTTTATCCCTGGGTAGCTTTGACCTCTTTGAAACACCTCTGGGTGCTGTGAGGGTTGATAGAGAGGCTGTGGATGCCTATGCGAGGGGCAGGAGATGGATGCTGGAAGACCTTCCCCACCTTCTGGGAACACTCCCTTGAGGTTCAGCTTCCTTCCTCCAGAGACTGCTGGGAAATTTCCTCCTAATACCCAGTCCTTTGCAAAGGTAGGGGTTGAGGAGATTGAGGGGCTTATGGAGCACTTCTGTAATCAGGAAACCCTCTTTGTTGTTAGCTCCGACCTTAGCCATTACTATGACGATGATACCGCAAGGAGGATAGACAGCCACTGTCATGCCTGGATAGAGAGGGGAGAAGAAACCTCCATGAATGTATGCGAAGCCTGTGGTAAAAGGGGCATAGAGGGGGCACTTTCCTACGCGAGGAAAAGGGGGCTCATAGCAAGGCTTGTAGCCTATGGAACTTCGGCAGACACATCAGGCGACAGAGGTAGGGTTGTAGGCTATGGGGGCTACGTCTTCACCCGGTAATATATTGGGCTTTTTTGCCTAACCCCCCATAATTTCTTTTTCCTTCCCCTCCGCCAGCTGGTTTATCTCCTCTATGTATCTGTCCGTGAGCTTCTGAAGCCTTTCTAAAGCTCTCTTTATCTCATCCTCCGATACACCCTCCATGTCCTCTATGAGCTCCTTTGCCTCCCTCCTTATGTTCCTTACCGCTACCCTTGCCTCTTCTGCCATCTTGTGGAGCATCTTTGTCAGCTCTTTTCTTCTCTCCTCCGTCAGAGGTGGAAGGGTAATCCTGAGCAGGTTGCCCTGTCGCTGAGGTGTGAGGTTCAGGTTTTCCATTATAGCCTTCTCCACGCTTGAGACTGCGTTGGTGTCCCATATCTGTAGGGTTATCTGGTTTACATCCGTCACGCTTATGGTGCCCAGCTGTTTGAGGGGCACTCTTGAGCCGTAATATTCCACCTTCAGCTCCTCCACCAGCGAGGTGCTTGCCCTGCCCGTTCTCAGACCCGCTATCTCGTTCCTGAAGTAGTTGATAGCCTTCTTCATGTCCTCTTCAGTGCTTCTGAATATGTCCTCCATCATGGTGAAACCTCCTATTTTACCAGAGAACCCACCCTCTCCCCCATCACCGCCCTGAGCAGGTTACCGGGTTTTTTTATGTTAAGAACCAAAATGGGCAGGTGGTTTTCTCTGCAGAGGGTCATGGCGGTGTGGTCCATCACCTTAAGACCCATGTTTATCGCCTGCAGGTAGGATATTTCCTGAATAAACTCCGCCCTGGGGTTCTTTACTGGGTCGTCGGTGTATATGCCGTCCACCTTTGTAGCCTTTATAAAAAGGTCTGCGCCTATTTCCACCGCCCGGAGAGCTCCCGCGGTGTCGGTGGAAAAGAAGGGGTTGCCAGTGCCTGCACCGAATATGACCACTCTTCCCTTTTCCAGATGCCTTATCGCTCTGCGCCTTATGTAAGGCTCCGCCACTTGTCTCATCTCTATGGCGGATAGGACTCTGGTAGGCACCTGAGCTAACCTCTCCAGAGCGGACTGAAGGGCAAGGGCGTTTATAACCGTTGCCAGCATGCCCATATAGTCGCCCGTCGCCCTGTCTATGCCTATTTCAAGCCCTTCCACACCTCTGAAGATGTTCCCGCCACCTATGACCACCGCGGTCTGAACCCCAGCTCCCACAAGGCTCTTTATCTCACCGCATATATACTGTAAAAACTTCGGGTCTATGCCAAAATCCTGGTCCCCCGCGAAGGCTTCGCCGGAGAGCTTAAGAAGCACCCTTCTGTAAACCGGCACCTCCTCCATCAGGCACCACCCACCTCAAACCTCACAAACCTCTTGATTTCTACACCTGCAGGACTTTCTCTCAGGTATTGCCCCACCGTCTTCTTCTCTTCTTTAATAAAAGCCTGCTCCAGTAGCACTTTCTCCTGATAGAATTTTTTGAGCCTTCCTTCCACCACCTTCTCTATGATGTTCTCGGGCTTACCTTCCTGTCTTGCCTGCTCCGTGAGAATTCTCCTTTCTCTCTCAAGGGTTTCTGGGTCTACGCTCTGGATGCTCACATATTCTGGTTTCATGGCCGCTATCTGGAGCGCCACATCCTGAACGGTGCGCAGGGTTTGCTCCTCTAAAGAGGGTGCGGTGTAGTCCACAAGAACGCCTACCTTTCCTACTCCGTGCACGTAGGCGTGCACAAAACCCTCCGTGTCAAACCTGACGAACCTCCTGAGCTGGATGTTTTCTCCTATGCGGGCTATGGCGGACCTTATAAGGTCTGCCACCGAGACACCTTCCTGGGTTGTCTGCTCTCCTATGTCTTCACCAGAGCCTGTTCTGTTGGCATTCTCCGGAAGGCTGGCTATGTGCCTTGCTATCTGGAGGGCGAGCTCCACAAAGTGCTCGTTTTTTGCCACAAAGTCCGTCTCGCAGTTAAGCTCAAGAAGAACACCTCTTTTCCTGTCCTCGGACACGTAGGCGTAGATGATGCCTTCCTTTGTCTCCCTCCCTGCCTTCTTGTCCGCCTTGGCAAGCCCCCTTATACGGAGTATCTCCTTTGTTCCATATCACCCCCTGCCTCCTCAAGGGCTTTTTTGCACTCGAGCATGCCCGCACCTGTCATTTCTCTCAGAGTTTTTACCATCTCCGCGCTTACCATCCTCGACCTCCTTACTCTTCTTCTATACCCTTGTCAATGTATTCGTATTTCTCGGACATCTCCATAGCCTTCTCAAAGAGCACCTTTTCCTCTTCCTCCACCGCAATGACCCTTCTTTTGGGCACTTCAATAACCTCGCCCAGGCTTTCCCTTCTCTGTTTGCCTTCCAGAATGGCATCCGCAATCTTTGAGGTGAGTAGCTTTATGGACTTTATGGCGTCGTCGTTGCCCGGTATGGGGTAGTCTATCAGGTCAGGGTCGCAGTTGGAGTCCGCTATTGCTACCACCGTTATACCCAGCTTCTTCGCCTCCTCAAGGGCTATGGCTTCTCTTACCGTGTCCACCACCCAGAGGATGTTGGGTAGCCTTTCCATGTTCACTATCCCTCCGTAAAGCTTCCTGAGCTTTTCCATCTTTCTGCGGAGCTCTCTCACCTCCTTCTTGGGAAGCACTTCAAAAACACCCTCTGACTCCATCCTCTCAAGGGTGTGGAGTTTTAGGATGCTTTTTCGGACGGTTCGGAAGTTGGTGAGAAGTCCACCCACCCACCTTTCGTTTACATAGGGCACGCCTGCCCTCTCCGCCTCTTCCTTTATGACATCCTTTGCCTGCTTTTTTGTGCCCACAAAGAGCACCTCCGCACCCTGGGCTACGCTGTCCGCCACGAAGTGGTAAGCCTGCTCCAGGTAGACCACCGTCTTGTTTAGGTCTACTATGTGTATGCCGTTACGGACACCATAGAGATAGGGTGCCATCTTGGGGTTCCACCTGCCTTTAGAGTGTCCAAAGTGGACCCCAGCCTCTAAAAGGTCTCTCATAGATATGACTGCCATTTTTACCTCCTTGGGTTTTGCCACCCTTTCCCAAACCCATAAGGGCAACCCAACGGGAAAGGTGCGGTCTTGGGCTAAGATTATAGCATAAGCTGTTCTCTGCTGAAGCGGTATACCCTCTTGCAGAACTTACAGACAACCTCCGCAGGACCTTCGCTCAGTATGTCCTCCAATTCCTCCTGCTCAAGAAGCATGAGGCTTGAGCGAGCTATCTCCTCACTGCAGGGAGCAGTGGGTGCCTATCTCCTTAAGACCTATGAGCCTTGGTTCCATGCCCTTAAGGATTTCCCTTGCCATTTCTTCCGGTCTCTTACCCCCAAGGGACAGAGCTCTTATGTTTTCTTCAAGATGTTCCACGCTCTTTTGAGATACACCGGAGAGCACCTGCACCAGATAGGCGCCGGCTTCCCTGACAGAGCCATCCTCCTCAAAAGAAAGGAGCAACTGCAGGTAGGTTCTGGTCTGCTCTGACTGTTCAAAGTAAAAACTGAGAGCTTCCTGAAAGTTTCTGCCCACAACCGGCACGATGCTGGTGTAAGGCGTGCCAAGCCTTAGCTCCTTCACCACGTTAATAGTGCCCTCACTCCAGCAGTCCTGAGGGTTACCCTCCAGAAAACCTCTTACCCTTCCCCTGCCATCCGCCTCCGCCACCACCACACCGCAGGTGTTCTGCATCTTGAAGAGCACCTTCTGGGTCGTGGCATGCTTTACCAGAGAGGTGAGTAAAAGCACGGACAGGATGGAGTAGCCAAGAGTCTCTGCTGGCTTGTCCTTGAGCTGGTGAAGTCTTCTGGCAGTTTCCAAGGTCCTTCTGGCTCTCAGGGTGTAAACCCTTATGAGCTCCTCCTTTGGCACAGCCACCACCATGTAGTCTTCTTCCTGAAAGTAGTCTCTCAATTCTCTTTCTGTCTGATTGTTCAGGTCTCTATACATGCTTTTAAAGATAGTTCACATCCGTCGGATGAGAAATTAAAGAAGCGTAAAAACCCTTTCTCAAAAAACCTCGCATAGCAAGATGTAATATTATAGTATTAGGACACAACTTCTTGCAGAAAAAGAGAAGGTCTCACCTAGTTTGATGGCTTAACCAGGCGTAGTTTAAAAATCTATGGAGATTTCTGCGTTAAGCAAAGTATTAATATGATAGCTCCATTTTGTCTGGTATCAGAAAATAGCCGATGGCTATAAGTATGCCGCCCAGTAGTATGAGCAAAGAGCCAAGACCGAAGGCTATGAGCAGTATGTTGCCTATGAACCACAAAAGCCCCCCTATAGAGAGCATCTTCTGACCAGTTTTGGCGCCCAGGATATCATAGGCCCTCTTGTAGTAATAGGCTGCTATTATGCCAAGTATATAAGCCAAGAGCATCGCCACCATCACACCAAAGCCAAAACTAGGTAGATTGAATTCCAAACCGCCAGCAAAGATACCGGTTATTAAAGAGCCAAGCCCGAAAAGATAGACTACAAAAAAGCTAACTATGGATATAACCAGACCAATTATATACTTGTTGAAGATATCCTTCTCCTTGAGTAGCTCTGAAAACTTGTGCATGGCAACTGCTACCAGAACTACCCCCACTATGCCTGTTACTAACAGGAAGGGTGAAAGGAGAATCAATATCATGCCGATGCCACCGAGCAGTTTGGGTGTGTTTAAGTTTACCACGCTGTTTTCCATCTTTATGACCTCCCGTTTGTATTTTCAAAAATTATACATCAAGTGTGCTATGTCCAATAATTAACCTAACTATCTAATTTCACTTTGACTCACAGGGTGTTTTATGACTTCTTAAAGAACAGTAAATTACCAACTGTGTTTTATGCTCTTCTCAGTCTCTTTTCATAGGGTGATGTTTTCTCACTGGTCTATATTAGACAAGGCAGTTCATAGGTTGAACCTGAAGTAGACTATGTCCCCATCCCTTATTTCGTATTCCTTACCCTCAAGCCTCACAAGACCGAGTTCCTTTGCCTTAGCTATAGACCCCACTCTGATGTAGTCTTCATAGTTTATCACCTCCGCCGCTATAAAGCCCCTTTCAAAGTCCGAGTGTATCTTGCCAGCCGCCTGCGGAGCTTTCGTTCCCTTCTTTATAGTCCATGCTCTTGTCTCCTTCTCCCCTGCGGTGAAAAAGGTTATGAGCTCCAGAAGTCTGTAGGCTTCTCTGATAAGTTTGTTCAGCCCCGGCTCCTCAAGCCCGTAGGACCGTAAGAGCTCCTTTTTTTCCTCACCCTCCAGCCCTATGAGCTCTTCCTCAAGCTTTGCACATATAAGCACCGCAGGTGCTCCCTCTTCCTGTGCGTATTTAAAAACTCTCTCGCTAAGTAGGTTTCCCTCTGGCAGGTCCTTTTCTCCCACATTTGCCACATACATAAGAGGCTTTAGTGTAAGAAGAAAAAGACTCCTTTTAGCGTAGTCCACAACTTCCGCGGGCAGTGTCTTTGCGCGCCTCCTTAGAGGTTCCATGTTTTCAAGGATAGATTTAAGTGCGTTTAGAGCCTCAAGCTCTTCACGGGATTTTTTGTCGCCCAGCCTTGCCATCTTCTCCACCCTCTCCAGTCTTTTATCCACCGTCTCCAGGTCCTTGGCTATGAGCTCAAGGTCTATTATCTGGGCATCTCTGACCGGGTCTACAGATCCCTCCACATGCACCACCTGAGGATCTTCAAAACAACGCAGAACCATCGCTATAGCATCCACCTCCCTTATGTGGGCGAGGAACTGATTGCCCAGACCTTCCCCCTTGCTGGCGTTACGCACAAGCCCCGCTATATCCACGAACTCTATAAAGGTGGGGGTTATCTTCCCTGACCTTTCCCTCCTTGCTATCTCCTGAAGCCTCCGGTCTGGCACCTCTACTGTCCCTAGGTTAGGCTCTATGGTGCAGAAGGGGTAATTGGCGGCTGTTGCCTTGGCAGACTGGAGCAGGGCGTTAAACAGGGTAGACTTACCCACATTTGGCAAACCCACTATACCTACGCTCAGAGCCATAAGTTTTATAAATATAGCAGGGTTTTTCTACTTTGCTGGAAATGGGGTTTAAACCCTGAACCCACTGTAAAAGGCTTGGGTTTTGAGCAGGACCTCCTGCCATTCCTTCTGTGGCAAGGAGTCCCAGACTATGCCCGCACCGGCGTAGTAGGATAACCTGTCTCCTGAGCCTATGGCTGTCCTTATGAGCACGCTCAGGATAAAGTCCTCACCCCGTATAAAGCCTGCACAACCGCAGTAATATTCTCTGTTATGGGGTTCTATCTGGTCTATGACTTCCACCGCCTTCTTTTTGGGTGCGCCCACCACCGAGGCGGGTGGGAAGGTAGCCTCAAGGATTGGGTGAAGGCTTTCCTCTGTCTGTGCCACCACCCTGGAATGCATCTGAAAAAGGGTTCTGAACTTCTCCACGCGAAAGAGCTCCTCCACCTTCACACTTCCGGGCAGTGCTACCCTCGAAAGGTCGTTCCTGACCATGTCGGTTATCATCAGGTTCTCCGCCCTATCTTTGAGACTTCTCAGGAGCTCTTCCCGTGACCTGGAAGTTCCCTTTATGGGCTTGCTCTGAAGAAGCCTTTTCCCTTTCTCCAGAAAGAGCTCCATAGAACCTGAGAGCAGGTAAAAGCCCTCTACTTCCAGAAAGAAAGCGTAGGGCACGGGCTGCTGTTGGTAGTATTTGAGAAAGAGCGTAAGAGGGTCACCGGAGAACTTAAAGTCAAACCTGCAGGTCAGGTTAAGCTGGTATATTACCCCCTCTCCTATAAGCTCTCTGACCCTTTCCACCGCAGACATGTAATCCTTCTCTCCAAAGGAAGAGGAGAGGAACTTAAGCTCCGCATCCTTATCAGACTTCATCTTAAAGGGGAAGATATCACCGAGCTCCAGCAGGATGAGACAGGGATAGGAGGGGGTCTTTAGAGGAAGTCCAAGGGTCTTCGCGCCCGCATGGTAGGAAAGCACCATAAAGCCAGAACTCACAGACTTCAGACCCTCCAACCCCTCAAGCAGGTGCACCCTCTTTACAGAGGCTTCAAACAGACCCTTCCGCCCAAGCCAGCCTCCGGAGAAGACAAACTTCATTCAGAGATGCTTCCTCCACTCCTCCACCATCTCTCTGTCCTTATCCACAAGAATAACCCTCTTCAGACTCTTTGCCCTGAAGCTTTTTATCTCTTCCAGCATGGCTCTTGCGGACGCATCCTTGGGAAGTTTCCCCACACCCGTCCCCATGCCCGGCATGGCTATACTCTCAAAACCCATAAGGTCCGCCAGCTCAAGAGAAGCTCTCACCGCCTTCCTTACCTTTTCCTCGGTGGTTTCCATGGCTGGCTCTTCCATGGTAGGTGCATGGATTACGCCCCTGTAGTTTAAGCTACCTGCGCCCGTAAGCACCGCCCCACCTACAGGTATGGGTGCCTTTGCCATCGCCTCCCTTTCTATCTGCTCCCCTCCTGCCCTCTTTATAACCCCTGCCACACCACCACCCATAAGACCAAGAGAGTTTGCGGGGTTCACTATAGCATCCACTCTGACCTCAAGAAGGCTTCCCTGAAGAACTTCCACTTCCATAGCCCAAAAGCGTCCCCGGGAGGATTCGAACCTCCGACCTCGAGATTAGGAATCTCGCGCTCTGTCCTTCTGAGCTACGGGGACTTAAGTATTATTTTAACACCTTTCCCGTCTTATAGTAGAAGATATAAAGGTCCAGCTCTCCCTGAGACATACGGAGCTCCTGACACAGCTCTTCCAGCCTTTTCTCCGCTTCAAGGTATACCCTTCTGGTAAGGGTCTTATAGTCAGGAAGGAGTTTTTTCTCCTTTAGAAAGCGGAAGATGTGCCTGTCCACTATGGCAACCTCCTCGTAGCCTATGTTTCTAAGAAAGTGAGAGGCTTCCTTCATACCGAACCCTTCCACCTTGTAAGGCGAGCAGGTATCACTCAAAAGGTCTCTTACCTCTTTAGCCTTACCTGGAACTTTTAAAAGCTCCAGAACCTTTGGAAAGTTTTCCCTTGCCCTTACTATCCTCTCCGCCCTCTGAAGGGCAAACCTGTGCCCTCCGGAGGATATAGCTTTCTCGAGCTCCTGGAGGCTCAAACTTCTGAAACCCTCCACACCTATTGTCTTCTGCAGTTTTATACCCATAAGGGCGGAGGAGTTGGCGGTAAGGAGACAGAAGCAGAGTTCAGAGAAGATGTCCGCCTCATACACATAATCCGCAAAGGGTCTGAAGTCAAAGGTAGTTCTGCCCTTCTGCCCCAGCTCTCTAAACTGGGAGAGCCTCTTCTCTGCGTAGGGTCTTACCCTTTCCCTTACAGCCAGCAAGTCCTCAAACACCGCAGACCTCTCTTATCAGCTCTCTCGCACCCTCAAGTGTCTTCTCGCTCACCCTTCCCATAAGCCTGGCTATCTCTTTAAGACGCTCCTCCCCCTTTAATTCCTCAAGCTTTATGAAGGGGCTATCACCTAAGTATTCTCTTCTGGTGGTAAAGTGTTTGTCTCCTGCGCTGGCTATGGCAGGAGAATGGGTTATGGTTATGAGTTGGGTGTTTAAGGACAGCTCTTTTAAGAGCCTTGCCAGTTTTAGGGAGGTTATCCCGCTTATACCCGTATCCACCTCGTCCAGCACATAAGTCTGGGCGGGTGGTAAGAGCATGAAGAGGGCAAGGGAAAGCCTTGAAACTTCACCGCCAGAAGCCACCTGAGAAAGGTCTCCTTCTTCCCTGCCGTAGGAGGAAAAGAGAAACCTCACCTGCTCCCTTCCGTATCTGCCAACCTTCTCCTCAAAGTCCACCCTGAAGCTTGCTCTCTCCAAACCCATACTGCGAAGATATTCGAGGACCTTTCTCTCAAAGCTCTCTCTTGCTCCGAGCCTTTTCCTGCTCAACTCCTCACATAGTTCCTGAAACTTCCCCTCCAGCCCTTCCAGCCTCCTCTCCAACCCTTCTAAATCTTCCTCTTCCTCCAGCTCCCTCAACTCTTCCTTTAGCTTCTGGGTGCGTTCCCACAGGTCTGGATAGCCCATGAGGCGCTTTCTCTCGAGCCTCTGCACCCTGTAAAGCTTTTCGTTCAGGAGGTCCAGCTCCTCCTGACTGTAGTATAGAGAAAGTCGCTCCGTATGCCTTTTTATCTCCAGAAGGCTTTCTACAAAGAGCTCAAGCCTCTCAAGGTCTTCTTTCACATCCCTGTAATAGGCGAGCTCTCTCAGAGCCCTGATAGTCTTCATCAGACCTTCGTAGGCATTCTCCAGACCCGAGAGGCTCTCCTGGACGAGCCTGTTTATCCTCTCTCCCAGGTTTATTTCCTCAAGCCTTCTTTTTAGCCCCAGATAATCCTCGGGTGTCAGACCTATCTCCTCCACCTCTCTTATCTCTTCCTGCAGTAGCCTTTTCTTCAGCTCTCTTTCCAGCCCTTTATCCTTTATTTCCCTTATTTTCTCCGCCAGCTCTACCATTTCCTGATAGACCCTCTCCACCTCTCTTCTCAGCTCAAGGGTATCCGCAAAACGGTCGTAAACCTCTCTCTGAAAGTCTGCCCTGACTATCTTCCTTTTGTCGTTTTGTCCCTGAAGGAGCAGGTGAGCGGACAGCAACTCCTCCGCCACCTTTCTGGTGCTTCCCCTTCCGTTCAGATAATACCTGCTCCTTCCCCTCAGGACCTCCCTCCTGAGTATCATCTGCTCTTCCCCGACGATGAGCTCCGCCTCCACAGAGGTGCCTTCAGGATACTCACCCTCCTGACCCATAAGGAAAAGGAGGGAAGAAAGGGTAAGCGATTTACCTGTGCCCGTCTCACCCGTTATCACATTAAGACCCTTACCGAACTCCACTTCCTGACCTTTTATAAGGAAAAAGTCTTCAAGGGTCAGCCTGACCAGCATAGAGTAAAAATTTATACCAGCCCCAGAGACTTCTTCAGGTTCCTTTCTAACATCTGGAGAAGGTATTCAAACTTTCTATCCGTAAGCCTTTTCTCCTCCACCTTCCTCGCAGCGTAAAGGGCGGAGGTGTGGTCCACTTTACCGAAGAGCCTGCCTATCTCCGGGTAGGACATGCGAAGGAGAGTTTTGCAGAAGTACATGGCAATGTGCTTTGCCTTCAGGACCTTTCTCTCCCTTGTGTCTTTCCTAAGGTCCTCCGGCTTTAGGTTGAAGTGTCTTGCCACGAGAGAGAGCAGGAGCTCCTCTTTCTTCGTTCCTTCTCCTGTCTTTTCTTCCCTTATACCGGTCAGCTTGAGGGTTTTTATGAAACCCTCTATCTCTCTCACGCTGTAGCCCGTGTTTTCCATCACATGGTCTATGTATCTCCTGTCAAGGGGAAGACCAAAAAGGAGAAGCTTGTTCTTTACGATAGATAGCTTTGTTTCCTCATCCAGTCCTATCTCTATGATGATACCACTTACAAACCTGCTTATTAACCTCTCGGAGATGTCGCCTATGTCCTTTGGGTGTCTATCGCTCACCAGCACCACCTGTCTTTCCTTCTTCTGGAGACTTTCAAAAACCCTGAAGAGCTCTATCTGGGTCCTTTCCTTGCCCGAGAGAAACTGAACATCGTCCAGAAGCAGGAGGTCTACCTCCGAGAAGCTCCTCCTAAAGTCCTCTATCCTACCCTGCTTTAGGCTCCTTATCATATCCTCGGAGAACTCGTTAGCCTGCCGGTATACTGCCCTGTAGCCCATGGAGCTGGCTCTGTTTCCAATAGCATGGAGGAGGTGCGTCTTTCCAAGACCTACGCCACCATAGAGAAAGAGAGGGCTGTAGCTACCGGGGTTTGCGGAGACCTCCAGGCATACCCTGTAGGCAAGCTCGTTGGAACTGCCCACCACGAAGTTTTCAAAGCGGTATTTTTCCTGAAGTCCTTTTCTTAAAACCTCTTCTCCCGCAGAATTTTCCTCACCCTTTACCTTTACCAGTATCTCCTTGCCGTAGTCTGAAAGCCTCGCCCTTATGTATTCAAGCACCCACCTTTTATATTCCAGCGTGGGCGTGATGATGAGAACCCTGCTGGGTGTCTCCTCAATCCTGAACTGCCTGAAGAGCCCCACCGCAAACCTGTCTCTACTCTCCACAAAAAACAGAAAATCCCTCATGGTTCCTGGCTACCCTTGCAGTCTTATGCTCTCTCTTAATCTTTGGTTGCCCCTCAGAGGTCATTAACATCATAAGCCCAACCCCGGGACATTACAAGCGAGGAAAACCTTACAGGTTAAACCTCTGAACCCCCCTAAGTCTAAGTATGGGTTAGTCTGAAGCTATTTAAAAAGGCTTAAAAAGTCCGCAGGACTTAGTCTTGGCGTTTGAAGTATCTTTATGTTTTCCTGCAGGTGTTCCAGCTTACTCATTCCTACAAGGGCTGTGCCTACACCCGGCGTGCTTAGGACAAACTGAAGACTTGCCAGCACATCACTGTTGACACCAAGTCTTTCTTTTAGCTCTGCAGGCACCCTGCCCACAACCCTGCCCTGATAGATGCTGGCACTGGTATAGACATATAGCCCCAGTCTCTGGCAGGCTTCAAGGGTTGAGAGGTTTATCCCATCCACTTTCTGATTTTTGAGGCTGAAGGCTTCCCTCATACCCAGATTGAGGAAGCTGTATAAACCTGAAGTGATGCTCCTCACCGCCTACCTGTCTGGCTATTTCCGCCAGCTCCCACAGGTCCAGATACTGCCCTCTGGTGGGTGGAACCCGAAAGCCCTCCCAGGTGGCAAGCCCGTAATACCTCACCCTTCCCTTTTTCACCTCCTTCTCAAGGTATTCAAAGCAATCCCTTATAATAGCCCTGAAGGTGTCTCTGCTGAAAAAACCCAGCTGTTCCTCGGGGTTGTGCAGGAAGTAAACATCCACATAGTTCGTGTTAAGGTTCTGAAGGCTTTTCTCCAGACACCAGTTTATAAAACTCGGTGATAGGCAGTGCCCCTGGGGTGTGACTTCCTTCAGGTTAACTATGCCCCCATTAAGGAGTTTTTCGTAGAAGTAGTCTCTTGGGCTCATTCCTGAGTCTATGTCGTAGGGTATGTAGCCACCCTTAGTGGAAAGAAATATTTTCTCTCTGTCCAGTTCCTTCAGAACCTCTCCTATGTCTCTCTCACTTTTCATGTAACGGTATACTATGGCGGTATCCACAACCCTTATGCCCAAGCTCACCCCTTCTTTAATAACTTCTCTGTAGCCTTTGGAAGTCCTCTCGTCAGGCTCGCCAAGGTATGTGCCAATACCAAGCTCGGAGAGTTCAAGGTCAAGAAAGCTCTTCATGGTCACCTCCTTAAAAGCTCAGAAAGTCAAAACCGCTCACCTGTTTCTGAAGAAGTCCCTTCTCCACAAGCAGGTCTTCCTCTTCTTTTATGAGCGCTTCGGGCATGAGTTTTTTGGGGCACGCGTAGGAGCAGTTCATACAGTGGGTGCAGAGGTCCGGTCTGAGGCTGTAGAGGCTCGTGAGGGTCTCTGAAGGTTTAAGGTTCCTCGGGTCGAAGAGGTGTTTGTATCCTCTGGTCAGGGTCATGGGTCCGCCAAAGGCTGATGGGCTCGTGAGCACCGGACAGACGCTGTCGCATATACCGCAGAGTATGCATTCCCAGCTTTTTGAGGTCTTCCGGTTCACTTCTTCCTGTATAGGTTTGTTCTCCTCCAAGGGCTGGAGCCATACCTTTGCCCTCTTTAAGCCCAGCTGGATAACCTCCTGGTCCACCACCAGGTCCTTTATGGGTGCGTAGCCCTCGAGGGGTTCAAGGTCAAGCTCCTCTTTAGGCAGAACCCATGTGGAGCAGGCAAGAACGGGCTTTCCGTTCAGCTTAACACCACAGGTTCCGCACACCCCTGCCCTGCACATGCTTCTGAAGGAAAGGCTTGGGTCCATCTCCTCCCTTATCCTGTAGAGAAGGTCAAGAAGGGTAAGTCTGTGAGAGAGCTCTATCTCAAACTCCTGAAAATCTCCCGGGTATCTCCTTATTCTTACCTTCAACTCAATACCTCTTTAGTTCAATCCTGTATTTTTTTATCCTGTAGTCAAGCTGTCGCAGGGTATAGCCCAGAAGTCTGGCTGCCCTTGACTTTACATAGCCTGTCCTTTCCAGAGCTTTGAGTATTTCCTCTCTCTCCGTGCTCTCTATAACCTGAAGGACCTTCTTTGGCTCTGTGCTTGAGAGGTTGGCAAAAAAGTAGGGTGGCAGGTCCGTCTCCCTGATAAGCCCATCCCGGAGTATGACAAGCCTTTCCACTGTGTTTTCCAGCTCTCTCACATTACCATGCCAGGGGTATTCCATGAAGACCTCTATCACTCTTGGATGCAGTCTTACACTTTTGTTGTAACGCTGGTTGAAGACTTCCAGAAAATGGTCCACCAGAATGGGTATGTCTTCCCTGCGTTCTCTCAGTGGTGGTATGTGTATAGGCAGGACGTTGAGCCTGTAGTAGAGGTCTTCCCGAAACTGTCCCTGAGAGACAAGCTCCATAAGATTTTTGTTGGTGGCGGAGATGATACGCACATCCACCCTTATAGTTTTTTCACTGCCTAACCTTTCTATTTCCTTATCCTGTATTACTCTGAGTATTTTGGGCTGTAGAGAAAGGGGCATATCCCCTATCTCATCCAGAAAGACGGTCCCGCCGTTGGCAAGTTCAAACTTACCCTTTTTTGAGGTGTAAGCCCCGGTAAAGGAACCCTTCTCGTAGCCGAAGAGCTCTGCCTCCAGCAAGGTTTCGGGTATGGCACTGCAGTTCAGGGTTATGAAGGGCTTTTCCCTTCTCTTGCTCATAAAGTGGATTGCCTTTGCCACCAGGCTTTTGCCCGTCCCGCTTTCACCGGTTATGAGCACGTTTACCTCCGTCTGGGCAATCCTTTCCACCAGGTCAAGAAGCCTCCTTATTGCAAGGCTTCTGCCCACTATACCCTCTACGCTGTATTTTTCGCTCAGAGCTCTTGTGAGCTGTCTTTTTTCCTCTTCCCACTCTTCCCTTTCCTGATTTATCTTCTCGTCCAGCTTGTGGAGCATGCCTATCATGGTGCCCATTATCATCAGGAGCTCCACACCTCTTTCCACGCTCTCTTCGCCAAAGTCCTTAAAGACTGCCAGCACGCCTATTATCTCACCCCCAACCCTTACGGGAACCGCCACAAAACTTTCCTTACCCTCAAGCCTCTCTCTGAGACCTGTTTTGTTAAGGTAAGCACCCATCTTTATGTCCGAAAGGAAAACAGGCACGCCATCCTTGTAGACTTTGCCCACTATGCCCTCGCCCCTTCTGAAGATGCCCCTCTCCACCTCTTCTTCAGTAAGACCGAAGGCTTTCACTATTTTGAGAGCTCTCATATCTCCCCTGTAGAGAGCAACATAGCTATGACGCACATCCCAGAAGGAGTAAAGAACCTTTAGAACCTCCTCCAGACTTCTGGTAAACTCGTAGCCCCTGCTCAGTATCTTGGCAACCTCATTTATTATGGTAAGCTCTCTAAGGTTGAGGCTCTTCTCCATCAGTGCTCTTCTTTCACCTTGTAATAAAAGATAAGCACGCCCACAACCACTGCAATGGCTACGCCGAAGAGTAGGGTGTCCATGGGTTCTTTCCACTTGACCACGTTTTTCGTAAAGGTTATGGCGAGGATGAGTATGACCACGCTTGCCAGCTTTGCCTTTAGCTGGTCTATGCTCTCAATCTTGAGCCACTCGGGCACATCCAGTTTCCCCACAAAGAGCTCGTAAAGACCTACCGCAAAGATGTAGAGTATCACCGATAGAAGGTGAATGTCCATGACTGCTATGAACTTGGTGGACAGTATGGCGGTATCCATGTATTCCCTATCAGTAAAGACCTTGTATAGGGTTTCAAAGGAGAGGTATACGCCATAAAGACCGAGGAAAACCGCACTTATAAAGAGGCTAAAGGCAGGAAGAACCGCTATGGCTTTACCTCTCTCCACAAAAGCTTTTACGAGCCTTTCCATCACTCTACCTCCCTGTCTATGATTACCCTTAAGCCTTTTGTTCCCACCTTAGCAGGGGTTGAGCCCATAAGGTCCCCCTTCTGCGCTTCGGGTGTGTCCGAGGTGGTTAGCCTTGCGGTCAGGATGACATCACCCTCCAACAGCCTTTCGTGGCTCAGCTTGTGCTTACCGCTTATCCTGAAGTGGTAAGGGAACTTTGGGTTCTTTACTTTCAAAACCGCCAGAGGCATTGGGTCCTCCAGATTTCTGACTGATATTATAAGAAGGCTTTGAGCACTGGGGGCTTTGGTCTTGAGCTCCTCCTTTAAAAAGACTTGTCCTTCTATGTATTGCCGGCGATATTTTTCCAGTGGAACTTCTTTGGGAAGAGGCTGACAGGACAGGAAAAAAGACAGGAAAAGCAATAAGGGAACTGCCATCCTCCTAATTATAAAACTGCGAGCTGGGTACTCGCAGAGTTTTCTCATGAAGACCTCCTAAATCCAGATTGAATGTGGGTTCAACTTTTGCAAAACTTCAGGCTATATGCTGTGTCCAACAATTAACCCAATTCCCTCCAGAACATCTCCACACCCCCTACTCACCACCCACCGAACATAATCATTTATACTACCCTAACCTCAACTCACCAACATACCAACACCACCACTCAAAAACATGCTTGTTATCATAACCTTAAACATTATCTCCTTCACTATATTCTCAAACTTCACACTACTCACATGCTCTCCAAACCATCGCTTGAACACAGAAAAGAAGCTCTCTACAC
>JBCNVH010000090.1:0-4772 GCA_039630295.1 Aquificaceae bacterium
ATGGGCTACCTCTGCCATGGACTGCCCGGCTACAGAGATGTGAGAAGCGCCTCCGACAGAACCTTTATGGAGGTCTTCTGGGGCATAGAAAGAGGAAGCATAAAGGACGCACCAGGACCTACCATCACGGAAGCCCTTGAGCTTATGTTAGAGGGCAGGATAAAACTCCTTTGGGTGGTATGCACCAACCCAGCCCTAACCCTACCCAACCTAAACAAGGTCTGGAGAGCTCTTGAAAGGGTCTTTCTTGTGGTGCAGGATGCCTACTGGACGCGCACCTGCGAGCTTGCCAACCTTGTTCTACCAGCAGCCCAGATGGGAGAAAAGCAAGGGGTCATGACAGGCTCGGACAGGACAATTAGTCTTTGTGAAAAGTTTTCAGAACCGCCCGGCGAGGCAAAACCCGACTGGCTCATATTTAGAGAGCTCGCCCACAGATTAGGCTACGGAAGAGCCTTTGACTACGAGAATACACAGGACATCTTTGAGGAGCTAAAGGAAGCCACAAGGGGCAGGCTGTGTGATTACTCCGCCCTTTCTTACGAAAACCTACCCGCCCGCTGGGGCAGGAGATGGTTATACGAAGACTTTGATTTTCCTACAGAAAGCAAGAGGGCAAGGATGCACCCCACACCTTACTTCCACCAAACCGCATCGGTTATTCTTCTCACTGGTAGGACAAAGAACCAGTGGCATACCATGACCAGAACGGGTAAAAGCCCAGAACTTTTGAAGGGCGAAGAAAACCCATTCCTACTCCTTCATCCTGAGGATGCCAGAGAGCTCGGTGTGGAGGAGGAAGAGTTCGTCTTTATCCACTCTCCCTGGGGCAGCGTGGGGCTAAAGGTAAAGTATGGAGACATAAAGGTGGGGCATGCCTTTGCACCCTTCGGCTACGGCTCTGCACCTGTAAACCTTCTTACCGGCGATGGCATTGACCCCTTTTCAAAGGAGCCGGAGCTGAAGTTTACACCCGTCCTTCTTGCAGGCACTAAGGAGGCAGTCTCTCATGGGTCTGAGAGGTAAAAGGATTGGAGTGGTCGCCACGAGAAAGGCGCAGGAGGCAGTAGAAAAGATAGCCCAGCTGGGGGCAAGACCTGTTGTTGAGGAGCTGGTAAAGATTGAACCAGTGCCAGAGGAAGAAACACTAAAGAGCCTGAAAGAAGCCCTTAAGGCAAAGCCCCGTGCATATATCCTTACCACAGGAGAGGGGACAAGGCTTCTCTTTGAAAGGGCAAAGTCTGCAGGACTGTATGAAGAGCTTGCAGAAAGCATGAAAAGAGAACTCCTCATAGTTAGAGGCTACAAGACAAGGGCTGAACTTCTGAAGGAAGGCTTTGGAAGCTTCCACATGGTGGAAAGCACGGAGGGCGTAAGGGATGTATTGAAAGGAGAGGAACTCGGGGAGATGGGTGTTATGGTGCAGTTATACGGTGAAGACCTGCCTTTCCTCGAAAGCTGGCTCACAGAGAGGGGGGCAAGGTTATATAAGGTCTGGACTTACAGGTATGTGGAAAAGGCAGAAAGGATGCAGGTTTTTTTAGAAAAACTCCTGCAAGGTTTTTACCATGGCGTGCTTTTCACCTCCGCCTATCAAGTCTCTTACCTTTTCCGAAGGGCAAAGGAGACGGGTCTTCACAGAGAAGTGGTCAGGAGCATGAACAGGGAAGTTTTTGTCTTTGCGGTGGGAAGGACAACTGCCAGAAGGCTCTTTGAGAACGGCGTGCTAAGAGTTTACTACCCGGAGAAGGAAAGGCTCAGTCAGGCGATAAGGGAACTGCAGAGGGTCTTTGAGGATGGGTAAGGTTTACCTCGTAGGGGCAGGTCCGGGCGATGTGGAGCTCTTAACCCTGAGAGCTCTAAGGCTTATAAGGTCTGCGGAGGTTATACTCTACGATAGGCTGGTAAACCCAGAAGTGCTCCTTTTTGCAAACCCCCAGTGCGAGCTGGTTTATGTAGGAAAGGAGGATGGAAAGCACACTTTAGAACAGGAAAGGATAAATAGTCTCCTGCTTGAATACGCCCAAAGAAAAAGTATAGTGGTAAGGCTGAAGGGTGGAGACCCCTTTGTCTTCGGAAGGGGTGGTGAAGAAGCCCTTTTCCTTGCACAGCAAGGCATAGAGTTTGAGGTGGTGCCTGGCGTCAGCTCCGCTCTGGCGGTTCCTGCCTATGCGGGTGTGCCCCTTACCTTCAGAGGTTTATCCTCTTCCTTTGCGGTGGTTACCGGTCACGAAGACCCGAGGAAGGAAAACTCCAGCATAGACTGGCAAAGCCTGAAGGGTATAAACACCCTTGTTTTCCTCATGGCTGTGTCCAACAGAAGAGAAATAGCCAGAAAACTTATAGAAGTGGGCAGAGACCCTCAGGAACCCTTAGCTTTCATAGAAAAGGGAACAATGCCAGAACAAAAGGTTGTAATTACAAGCCTTGAGGAGCTATCCTATGAACCTCCCAAGGTCAACCCGCCTGCGGTGATGGTGGCGGGTAAGGTGGTGGAGCTTTCAAGGGAGCTAAACTTAAAGGAGTGGACCGGTGCCTTCTTCTGAAGTCTGCACTGATGTGTATAGCCTTTAGGACAGAACAGAAACTTTTCCACTGGCGTATAATAGCCCCTATGGAACAGGCTTTCAGCTCTGTAGCCTTTTTCTATTATACCTTCTCCGAACTCTTTCTTGGAAAGGACTACTACTATCTGAACCAGCTATCTCAGAACCTTTTAGAGTCTGACTACTCAGCGCAGGCAATAAATATACTCAGACACATAGAGAGCAAAAAACTTCAGGAAGAGCTGGAAATAGCGGAAAGGTCTTGCCTTTTAGAGAGAACATACAGAGAGGTAAACCTCAACCAGCTTTCCCTTTCCTACGAACACTTTGGCTACAGCCTTGAGGAGGGATATGAACCCGACCATATAGGTGTGGAGCTCAGGCTTCTCTCCTTACTCTGTGTAGAGGGTGAAATACCAAGAGCTTACATAAACCAATACAGGTTTATTCATAACAGGCTTGATTGGCTCAGAGCTCTGGAAGAGGAGCTGAAAGAAAGGGGTCTTCTGGCTTTGAAGGACTGTGTTAACCTGCTCAGGGCTTTTCTCAGAGACCATAAGGCTTTTCTCATGCAGGAGCTGAGGATAAAGTCGGAGGAAGACTGAAAGATTATTTAACAGCCCCTGCTCAGAATCTTATCAATAAGGGTAGTTACCTGCGTATAAAACCCTCTAAAATTCAGCCTCCGCACAGGCTGACCCCCTGGCACGGTTTTTGCATAATTGCGTAAAGGCAAGATATCAAAACTGGAGGTATGCCATGAGAGGGACTGCAGAGGAAAAGGAAACTTCAAGAAGGGGTTTTCTAAAGACTATAGCTGTGGGTGCGGTTGCCACCTGCGGTGGTGCAGTTTTTGAAACCGCAAGGGCTGAGAGGACCTACTCTCCACAGAAGGGTAAAAACAGGTTCGTTTTTATAGTGGATGTGCGCAAGTGCATAGGCTGTGATGCCTGCGTGGCAGCCTGCAAGGCGGAGAGGAACACACCCCTGGGCGTTTTCAACACCTGGGTGGAAAAGTGGGAAATAGGCTATACGGACCCAGCAACCGGTGAAACAAAGGTAAAGGTGCTTAACGTTCCCAAGCTGTGCAATCACTGTGAGAACCCACCATGCGTAAAGGTTTGCCCTGTTTACGCTACCTACAGGGATGAAGGCGATGGTCTGGTGCTTCAGAGGTATGAGAGGTGTATAGGATGCAGGCTTTGCGAACAGGCATGCCCTTACGGTGTAAGATACATAGACCCAATAATGATGGTTATGAACAAGTGCACCTGGTGCGACCATAGGGTCAGGAACGGTCTCAAGCCTGCCTGTGTGGATGTGTGTCCTACCAAAGCCAGAGAGTTTGGAGACCTTTCCAATCCCAATGACCCTATCTGGGAGCTTATAAAGAAAAACTCCATACAGGTTCTCAAGCCAGAAACCGGTGCAAAGCCAAGAGTCTTTTACATAGGGCTGGAGGAGATAGAAGGAATATACGTAGGCACGGGAAGTTCCACAAAAACCCAGCATCCACCTGCGGTGTGGACGGACACCGCAACGGGCAGAGTATACACTTTCAATGTAAAAACCCAGCATAACAAGTTCAAACAGACATAAGGAGGTGAGAGCCATGGTGGAAAGCCTTGGAGTGGCATTACCAAACCACAAAGTGGAATGGACGGTTTTAATTGTAACCTATCCTTTCTTCAGCGGTATCGTGGCTGGCTCAACTGTCATAAGCCTTCTTGTCTACCTTCTGGGTTATAAAAATCTGAGCTCCCTGGAAAGGGTTGGGCACTTTCTGGCGCTCTCCTGCATGTTGGTGGCACCCCTTGCACCCCTCTTTGACCTCACAGTGCCTGCAAGAGGTTTGCTTGTTCCTTTCTATCCCAACTTTGCCTCACCCATACTTCTTTTCTTCATATTCTGGACGCTTCTTCTTATAGTGATGCTCCTTAAGACCTACTTCCTTCTGAGGAGGGACTTTATAAGGAGAGTTGGGGAGGGTGGCTTTTTTGGGACTGTGGCAGGCTTTCTGACCTTTGGTGCAAAGGATGTGGACCCCGAGGCAGATAACAGAAAGGTGAGGTTCTGGGCTCTGATAAGCTTTCCCCTCGCTTTTGCCTTTACAGGCTATGTGGGCTTTCTCATGTCCTCCATGCAGGCAATTCCTATGTGGGGTTCGCACATCCTCATTCCTGTCTTTTTAGTTTCTGCAGTGGTCTCGGGTATAGGCGCTTCTCT
>JBCNVH010000091.1:0-14204 GCA_039630295.1 Aquificaceae bacterium
AGGGTTATGGCTATGGCTGCCACGTTCATTATGAAGTTGGTCAGCGTAAGCACCAGAAAGGCAACACTGAGAAGGAACACAAGCCAGTGGGCATCCTGAAAGAGGCTCAGCCACCTTATGGCAATCCACTGAGCTCCCCCCGTCTTCCAGAGACAAAAACCAAGACTCATAGCCCCACTGAAGAGAAGGATTATGTTCCAGGGTATCTCCTCAAGCTCCTTTACAGTAAGGATGCGTAAAATAAAGAAAAGAAGAGTGCCGGTTAGCATTATGGCAGACCTGTCTATGGGCTTCAGCTGGGGCAAGAAGGACTGCAGTGCCATCAGGGTCACGATACCCAGAAGCGTCAGAAGAACAAACTTTTCCTGCGTGGACATAGGACCTGCTTCTTTTGAGAGACTTTTTATCTTTTCCCTGAGACCTGGCAGGCGTTCCTTCTCCGGTTTGAGAACAAGGAGAAAGTAAAGCCATATTATAAGAACCATGAGCCAGCCAACGGGAAGCATGAAGGCGATAAGCTCAAAAAAGTCTATTTCTTTACCCGTAAACTCCTTAAACATGCTGGCTGCCGCCGGAGTTCTTGCAGCTCCAAGAAAGGTGACTATACTGCCTGCACCTGCAGCGTAAGCCATGCTGATAAAAACAGCCTTACCAAACTTTGTCTTCTTTTCTCCCTCCGCATAAAGAGCATGTATGGCAAGGAGGATAGGAAAGACCGTGGCAGCGGCTGCAGTATGGGCCATAAAGTGAGATAGCCCGGCGGTCAAAAGGATACAGCCAAGGAGTATAAGGCTCGTCCTTTCTCCGACCAGCTCCAGAAGCCTGTAGGCTATCCTTCTGGTAAGCCCCGTCTTTGTAAAGGCTGTGCCCAGCACTATGGAACCGAAGATGAACATAACAGCCGGGTCCATAAAGTCACGAAAAGCCTCCTTGGCAGGCCTTATCAGAAAAAGGACCTGAAGGACCCCTATGGCGATGGAGGTAACTCCTATGGGGACAACTTCCGCAATCCACCATATGGAGGCAAGGAGAAAGAGAGCTATGGCACCTTTGCCTTCCTTGCTTAGCTCAAACCTGTTGCCCAGAGGGTCCACCGCGGCAGACCAGGGAGGCGAAAAGTAGACCGCAAGAAAAACAGAAAGCCCAAGAAGTATAAAGAAGACCCTCTTCCAATCTACCTCTTTTAACCGAAAGGTCAAGCCCAGCCCCCCATTGCGAGCCATCTCAGCCATGCCTGTCCCTCTCACCAAAATTTATGCCAGAACTACCCTGCTTATCTCTTTGAATACATCCAGAAACCGGACTACACCCACCACCTTACCCCCTTCTACCACGGGTAAAAGAGTAAGGCGATGCCGAGCCAGATAATACACAGCCTTTGTTAAGGGGTCTTCCGGGTTGAGAAATACCTCTACAGGCTGAAGGACCTCGCTTACCTTCCTCTCCGAAGATACTCTTGGAGCATCCGCAAGTATCTCCTGCCATATTAGGCTCAGCCCTGGGTCTTCCTGAAGGTGTCCTTGATAAGCCTTCGGTTCTCTGAGAAAGGAGGGGAGCAAACCTTCTACCAGGTCCATCATGGAAAGCACGCCGAGGAGTTCTCCCCTGTCACCAAGCACAATTACATTTCTGTAGTCCTTGCCAGCCTCAAGGCTCTCTTTCAGGAGCAGAAAGGCTTCTTTAAGGCTCTTTTTGTGGTTCAGAGTAGGGTAGTCTTCTATGGAAACCATAAGCTCTCTTGCCTTTTTGCCACCCGCAACCCTATCCATCCCCCCTTAGCCTCGCCTTGGCATATTCCATAAGACCACCAGCCTTAAGTATAGCCATTAGGGTCTCTGGAAACCTGGTAGCCTGATATTCCCTGTTCTTTGTCAGGTTTTTGACCGAGCCTTTTTCCAGGTCTACCTCTATCTCATCGCCCTGCTCCGCCTCTTCCACCGCCTGAGGAGCTTCCACGATGGGTAGCCCTATGTTTATGGCATTTCTGAAAAAGATGCGGGCAAAGGACTTGGCTACCACTACCGGCACGCCTGCATATTTTATGGCTATGGGTGCATGCTCCCTTGAAGAGCCAGCGCCGAAGTTTCTACCTGCCACTATGATATCCCCTTCCTTGTGCTCCTTTGCAAACTCTGGATGCTCCGAGTCTTCCATCACATGCTGGGCAAGCTCATAAGGGTCAGAGGTGTTCAGGTAGCGGGCTGGTATAATCTGGTCCGTGTCCACGTTGTCTCCAAACTTCCAGACTTTCCCTCTTATGACCATGTGTAGATTATAACATCCTTTTTACCACTACTCTCAAAAGCCTGTCCTCTCCGAGCTCCCATCTTCTCTTTGCCCTCTGGTCAAGCCTGCTTAGAGGAATATCTTTGCCCTCCAGCCTGTCGTAAAAGACCTTGCCCTTTTCTGTTATAAGCATGAGTTCCACCGAGCCTTCTACTGGCACTATATCTATCAGGCTTTCTCTTGCTGAGCCAAGCACTTCCGTGCCCTTGACAGCTCTTTTTCTCTGAGGGAGCTCCTGCGCAGATACTTTCTTTATTCCCCCCTCCTCGGTTATGACTATAAGATGCTCCGCCTGACCCAGGGGTCTTATGCCCACCACGCTGTCCTTTTCCTCAAGCTTTATGCCCTGAACCCCCTTTGAGCCAGCGGTGGCGGGTGGCACCTCGCCTGCGGAGAACCTTAAAAGCCTTCCTCTCTGAGTAAAGAGAAGAAGGTCTCCCTCCTCCGGTGCCTGCACCACTTTCACCACCCTGTCCTCCTCCATTAGTTTGATTATCTGCATACCCTGAGCTCTGTATTCAAAGTCCACAAGAGGAACTTTCTTCACATAACCCTTCTCTGTGGCAAGAAGTATCCTGCCTTCCACGCCTGAGCGGACGAAGGCACCCACTATCCTCTCCTCCCTATCCTTAAAAGACAGAAGACTGCCCTTCAAAGCCTGAGAACCCGCTATCCAGTATACTCTTCCCCTGTCGGAGACCATAAAGAGACCATCGGTACAGGGCACATCCAGCACGTTCACCACCTCTTCCCCCTCCTCCATCTCCTCAAGGGGTGAGACCTTACCTTTTGCATAGATGACCACCGTAAGGCTCCCCTCCTGAGCCTCCTCTAACCCTTCTATAAGCGTCCTCCTCGGTGAGCTGAAGCTCCTCGAGAGCTCTTCCATCTCTTCTATAAAGACCCTTACCCTCTCCTCTTCCTTCTCCACCAGCCCCGTGTAGTATTCTATCTTCTCCCTGAGCTCTCTCTCTTCCTCCTCCAGCTTGCTCCTCTCGAGAGATGTAAGCCTTTGAAGTCTCATATCTAACACCGCGTTTGCCTGTGCCTGAGTAAGCCCAAAGTGCTTGATAAGCTTTTCTCTTGCCTCCTGGGTGTCCGCGGAGTTCCTTATACTCTGGATGACCTGGTCCAGGTTCCTGAGAGCTATGAGTAGTCCCTCTACCGTGTGAAGCCTCTCTCTTGCCTTTGAGAGGAAAAATCTGGACCTTCTGAGGATGACTTCGAGCCTGTGTCTTATGAACTCCTGAAGAAGGGTTTTTATACCCACCAGTTTTGGTTCACCCCTTATGAGCACCACAAAGTTCAGGGGGAAGTTCTTCCTCAGAGCTGTGTATCGATAGAGCTTTTCAAGAACCTTCTCACCGCTGGCTTCACGCTTTAGTTCTACCACTATTCTTATGCCTTCCTTGTCCGACTCATCTCTGATGTCCGCTATCTCCTTCAGTTTTCCCTCTCTTACCAGCTCCGCCATGCGTTTTATGAGCTCTGCCTTGTTAACCTGATAGGGGAGCTCTCTTATAAGTATCTGCTCTCTACCCCCTTGCAGTTTTTCTATGTGCGCCTTCGCCCTTATCTTTACCTGACCCCTTCCTTTCTCGTAAAAGTCAAGGAGCTCTTCGTAGTTCTCCACTATACCCCCTGTGGGAAAGTCCGGTCCCTTTATGTATTTCATTATCTCTCTGGTGGAGAGTTCTGGGTTTTTAGCCAGTTCTATAAGAGCCTGACAAACCTCTTTCAGATTATGAGAAGGGATGGAGGTGGTGAGCCCTACCGCTATACCGCTGGTGCCGTTGCAGAGGAGGTTAGGAAACTTGGAAGGAAGGACGGAAGGCTCAAGGGTTGAGCCGTCAAAGTTTGGGACAAAATCCACCGTGTTCTTGTCTATGTCCTCAAGGAGCTTCAGGGCATATCTTGAGAGCTTTGCCTCCGTGTATCTCATGGCGGCAGGAGGGTCTCCGTCCACAGAACCGAAGTTGCCCTGTCCTATCACAAGAGGATAGTTCATGTTAAAATCCTGAGCCATACGCACCAGAGCCTCATAGACCGCCTGGTCACCATGGGGATGGTAGTAACCCAGAACTGCACCCACTATTCTGGCGCTTTTGACAAAGGGTTTATCGGGGTAGAGACCCATTTCCTGCATGGCGTATAGTATCCTCCGGTGGACGGGCTTGAGACCATCCCTCACATCAGGGATAGCCCTGCCCACTATGACGGACATGGCATAGTCTATGTAAGATTGTTTTACTTCCTCTTCTATGGGAACTGTTATGACTTCCATGAGATGTTAAGCATTATACCATCTTGACCTTCTCTCTTTCAACACCCATATTAAGAAACGCCATGCTCAGGAGCTGGATGGAGAGGCTTCGCCAGGCTTCAAAGGAGAGCGCAGTTCTTGTGGAGGGAAAGAGAGACAGAGAAGCACTTCAGAGATACGGCATAAGGCATATCTTTACCCTTGAGAGCAAAAGGTTCACAGACCTTCCTGACCTCCTTGAGGGCTTTGAGAAGGTCATCCTTCTCTTTGATCTTGACAAACAGGGAGAGAGGATAGAGAAAAAGGTAAAAGAAATCCTTAGCAGAGAGGGATATATTTTAATAGAGGACTTTAGAGAGGAATTGAGAGCTCTTGGGATAACCTTTGTGGAGGAGATTTATGGAAAAGTCCCTGGTGTTGAGCACTCTTCTGGTTCAGGACAGGCTCATAAGGTTTAACCTCCAGATGCTGGAGACCCTTCTGAAGGAGATAAGGGCGGATGTGGAAGAGGTCAACCTCCTGGCAGAGGCTTGCCTGTCTGAGGTTGAGCTGAAAAAATACAGGGAGATAATCCTAAAGGTGGAGGCGGAGCTTCTTGTAAAAATTTCAGAAGTGGTGGACCACATATACGACCTGTATGAGGTCTTTAACTTTGATATAACCTTTCTGGCAACCATACCGGAAGAGCTTGGTCGTGAGATAGAGCGTCTGAGTGCGGTGAGTTCAATAAACTCAAGGCTGGAGCTGATATATACCATACTTGAGGAGATTGTCCTGATAGGAGAGGAAAACAACAAGCTCTCCACCATACTCACGCCCTTCAGGGTTTACAAGGAGCTCATAAAACATAGCCTTGAGTTTAACAGACGGCTGGACGAACTCAGCTTTCAGAGGACAGGATAAGCTCCAAAACCCTTCTGGCTGCCAGTTGCTGGGCGGACTTCTTACTCCTACCCTTTGCGGTAGCTCTGAACTCCCTTATACCACATTCCACCTCAAAAAGCCTGTTGTGGTGCGGACCCTCCACACTGACAACCCTGTAAAAGGGTCTCTCCTTCCACCTGCGCTGGGTTTCCTCCTGCAGGAGGGTCTTGTAGTCTCTTTTGTATTCTCCCTTTCTGACCGCTTCCACTATTTTTTCTCTGTATAGTCTGCTGTAGAGCTCTTTGACAAAGTCCGCAGACCTTCCACAATCCAGATATATGGCTCCCCACAGAGCTTCGAAGGTATCCGCAAGTAGCGAGGTGCTTATATGGTTGTTTTTTCTCTTACCCCCCAGGAGTATATACTGGTCAAGTAAAAGCTCCTCTCCAAGCTCGCATAGGTATTCTTCGCTCACAAAGTAGGACTTCATCATGGCAAGGTCACCCTCTGAAGCTTCAGGAAACTCGGAGAGAAGCAGGTCCACAACGAAGAAGTTTATAAGCGAGTCTCCAAGAAACTCTAAAGTTTCGTAGCTTTTCAGCCCTTGCTCCCCCGCGTAAGACTTGTGGGTAAGTGACCGGATTAAAAGACCCTTGTCACTGAATTGGTAGCCTATAACCCTCTGGAGCTCTTCAAAGTCTTTTGAAAAGGAGGCAGGCATTGGTTCCACCAAAGCCAAAGGAGTTGGACAGTGCGTAATTGACAGGATGCTCCACCGCTCTGTTTGGCACATAGTCAAGGTCGCACTCCGGGTCGGGGTTTTCAAGGTTTATGGTGGGTGGAATAATGCCGGTCTGAATGGTCTTCACAGTTGCCACAGCCTCCACCGCACCTGCCGCACCAAGAAGATGCCCTATCATAGACTTGTTAGAGCTGACCTTCAGTCTGTAGGCGTGCTTGCCAAAGAGCCTCTTTATGGCAAGGGTTTCAGCCTTGTCGTTCAAGGGTGTGGAGGTGCCATGAGCGTTTATGTAATCCACCTGCTCCGGACTTACCCCTGCATCCTCAAGGGCTAACTTCATGCACATGTAAGCACCTTCACCATCCGCACAGGGGGCTGTTATGTGGTAGGCGTCGTCGGTGGCGCCGTAACCCACGAGCTCCGCGTAAATCTTTGCACCTCTTGCCTTTGCGTGTTCGTATTCTTCCAGCACCAGCACACCCGCCCCCTCACCCATCACAAAACCATCCCTTTCCCTGTCAAAGGGTCTTGAAGCCTTCTGGGGCTCATCATTTCTGGTGGAAAGAGCCCTCATGACCGCAAAACCTGCCACACCCAGAGGAGTTATAGCACTTTCACACCCGCCCGCTATGGCCACATCTATGTCACCCTTCTGTATAAGCCTCATGGCGTCCCCTATAGCATGGTTGCCTGTGGCACAGGCGGACACCACGCAGTAATTAGGACCCTTAAACCCAAACCTTATAGCCACCAGACCGCTTGCCATGTTGGATATGCCGTAGGGTATGAAGAAGGGAGAAACCCTGCGCGGACCCTTTTCCATAAGCACCTTCTGCTGCTCCTCTATGTCTCTGAGCCCCCCTATACCCGTCCCCACTATCACACCAACCCTGTAAGGGTCAAAGCCGGAATCTAAGAGCCCCGCGTCTCTTACCGCCTCTTCGGAGGCACCCACCGCAAACTTTATGAAGTCAGAGACCTTCTGAGCCTCTTTTTTGTCAAAATATCTTTCCGGTTCAAAGTCCTTTACTTCCCCTGCCATATGAACGGTCAGACCGAGCTCTACCGGGTCAAACCTCCTTATCCTGTCTATACCGCTCACGCCGGCTAAAAGGTTTGACCAGAACTTTTCCACGCCGGTCCCTAAGGGGGTTACCGCCCCCAGACCGGTTACCACCACACGACGCATCAGGTTTTCACTTTTTCTCTGAGGTAGTTAAGCACATCACCCACTGTCCTTATCTTCTCCGCATCCTCATCCGGTATTTCAATGCCAAACTCTTCCTCAAAAGCCATGACCAACTCCACCACATCAAGAGAATCCGCCCCCAGGTCTTCCACAAACCTTGCATTTGGGTTCAGTTTGTCTACTTCAACACCAAGCTGGTCCGCTATTATCTCCCTTATCCTCTGTTCCAGGTCCATTTTTTAACCTCCTGTGCAGGATAGTAAGCCTATTATACCATATATCCTTAAAAGGGCAAACTTCCCACGGGGCTTAAGCTTGAGACTGTAGTATGAGCCATAGCCTTGTGCTCGCTTCTCATTTTTTAGTATATGCCCTATCCTTGAGAAAGCTCTGAAAGCATCCATAGTATTCAAAGCTTTTTCAATCATAGTCTTAATGGATTTAAGGTTTGAAAAAGCCATCTTGAGAGAGCCTTAACAGAGCTGTGAATTTTACAGAAACTTTGTTAATCATGGGTTTAGTAAGCGCTCAAGGGATAGGGTTGATAAAAGCGGGCTAAATCAATGCAAAACTTCAGTTTTAAAACCTTTCGCGACGCTTCGTATGTCCTTTTAGGTCATCCTCTCCGCACATACACACCTTCTCTTATCTTTATGACTTCGTGTTTTCTTCCCGTATCCTCGAGGAGGGTTTCTTTGGAGGTCATGTTTTTTTTGAGAGCTTCCGCCAGCTCAAGGGCATCTTGCGGGATACTATCACAGACTTCATCAAATTCAAACTCCTTTGAAAACTCCTCAAGGAGAACCCTTGCCACCTCATCAAAAGATAAGGACCTTCCCAGCTCTCTTTCGAGCCATCCTATGTTTTCCCACAGGCTTTCTTTAATCCTCAACCTTATGGCGTCGTCCCTAAGGGCAAAGAGCTCAGCCATCAGTTCCGGGTCAAACCTTAGGAGTATGTTCCCCACAAAGACAAAGAGTTTTCCTATGTCTCCTGCACCCTGCCCGCTTATCTTTTTCTGGCTTTTTCTGACAAGAAGGTCGTTTACGGGTCTGTATTCTACCTCTACACCAAGCCTGGCGTAGGTTCTTATTACCGGTTCTGAGAGCATCCTGTAGGCATCCTCTATCCTGAAGGGCACCCTCTTCTTGGAAAGTATAAGTTGATAAAAGACCTGTCCTGGCGACAGAAGGACTGCACCCCCTCCTATGTGTCTTCTTATCACGCCTATGCCCAGCTCCCTGCACCTCTTCAGGTCTATGAGCTCCTCCGCCCTGTCAAAGTATCCAAGGCTTACATATGTATCCTCCGGCTCGCAGAGGATAAGGGCTTCATGCCCCAGCTCTGCCATGGCGTGGAAAAGGGTGGTGGAGAGCATGCGGTTTAGCTTGCCCAAAAGGTAAACTTTCATGGTATAATTTTAACGCTATGATAAAAGTGGAAATTGTCACACCTCAGGGCTTACATTTTTCGAAGGATGTTCACTCGGTAAACATACCCACCGCAGAGGGTGAGATAGGCGTTCTGGAAAAGCACATGTTTCTTATGACCATGCTAAAGCCTGGGCTCGTATACTTTGACGGAAAGCAGGAAAACGGTGTTGCGGTCACTTACGGCTTTGTGGATGTGACGCCGGAGAAGGTGATAATTCTTGCGGAGGAGGCTTACAACATAGGAGATATAGACCCGGGTAAGGAAAAGGAGCTCTTCGACCAGGCAATGAAGAAGCTGGCAACCGCCCAGACCATGGAAGAGATAGCGGAGTCCGAGAAACTCAGAGAAAGGGCAAGAACTCTCATAGAACTTGTAGAAAGGCTTGGAAGAGTATAGAGAGTTCACTTTCTTCAGGGGTAGGGTAAGGTTCAGACAGCCACACCATCACAGGCTCTCCATAGTGGAGCTCCTTTTTCTGGCGAACCTAAAGGGTATAAGGAGAGCGTCAAAGGTTGTTGACCTGGGTTCTGGCTTTGGAGCGCTTTCTCTATTGATAGCCTTAAAGTATGGATGTCATGTCTGGGCGGTGGAGAGAGACCCACACATGCTACAGCTTCTGAGCTACAACATAAAGGCAAACGGATTAGAAGAGAGAGTGCACCCGGTGGAGCTTGATATAAGGCATGTAAATAAGGTCTTTAGACCGCAGTATTTTGACGCGGTAGTAGCAAACCCACCCTTCTACAGAGGTGGACAGAAAAAGGATGGTTATCGTCATGAGAAAGATACAACCCTTGGAGATTTTCTGAAATCTACCGGTTTTTTACTCAGAGATGGGGGAAGTCTCAACCTCTTAATAGCTTCAAAAAGGTTAATTGAAGCTATCTTTCACATGGAAAATCATAATATACATGTGGCTTCTCTAAGGTTTTTCTATCCAAAACTTAAAAAAAATGGCAAAATAGTGCGTATACATGCCATAAAAAACCTCAATCCTGACCAAGTGGTAGAAAAGCCCCTGATAATTAACGAGGAAAATGGTGGTTATACGCAGGAAGTAAAGGCTATCCTTGAGGGTTTTCTGTGATATAATAGGTTAGCTTAGGAGGAAATTTATGAGGCTACCTGAGAAGCTCGTGGAGCGGATATCGGAGAGAATAATTAAAGAGCTCTGTGAGGCGGAAAAACTGGTAGAACCCGAAGACCCTTACACCTTTAAAAAGAAAATAATAGCGGTGTTCAAAGATGCGGAGGAGCAGGAAAGACTGCTTGACGAAAAAACAAAGGAAATACTCAAGGAAAAACTCGAGGTGCTTGAAGAGACAAGCCTTGATTACAGAACCGCTTACAAAACGGTCAGGAGTAAGCTGGCGGAGGAGATGAACATACATACGAGCAGAAGGGAGAGGATGAACCAGATAGCACACAGGATAAAGGACATGATAATGGAAGACCCCACCGTTGAAATATACGAAGACCCTTCCACAATAAGGAACAGGATAAAGCAGATACTCATGGAGGCGGTCAAGGAAGAGGAAGATATAGACAGGGAAGTCCGAGAAAGGATAAGGTCCTACTCAAAGAGGATAGTGGAAGGAACCCCTGAGTGGAACCACCTCTACAAGAGGATTTATGAGGATGCCCTCAAAAGGAGAGGTCTACTCTAAGGCAGATAGGCTATCGGGTTCTGTCTTATACCGTATTTGAGGACCTCGTAGTGCAGGTGAGGACCAAAAGCTCTGCCAGTAGTTCCTACGTTGCCCACTATCTGCCCCTTTACAACCCTTTCTGAATAGGAAACCCTGATGTCGGAGAGGTGTGAGTAGAGGGTAGCAAAACCATAACCGTGATAGATTATTACCGTCTTTCCATAACCCCTTATCCAACCCGCATATATGACCCTTCCCTCGGAGGAAGCTACCACGGGTGTCCCGTAGGGTGCGGATATGTCTATACCAGTGTGGAACTCTTTCCTTTTGCCCATCCTTCTCCAGCCATAATCGGAGGTTATCACTCCTACCACCGGCCAGAGGTCTGGTCTTAAGGTCTCCACAGTTTTTACGCTGACAAGTTCTTTCATCGCCTCTTCCACAGATATCTCGGTGGCTATAATCCTGCTGACCTCATCCACATCAAAGAGTTCAAAATCTTTTTGCTCCATGTCCTGAGGGGAAACCTCTGCCGGACCACCTACACCCAGATGGGAGGATGCATCTGCAAGGGGTTTGCAGAGGGCTCCCGCCAGAACAAAGGCAAGGATAAACTTCTTCATGACCCTACCTCCTTGCTTGTTCTCAAAAACTCTATCACAGGGTTGCAAACTCTGTCAAGAGGTTTTATAATATTTCCACTCAGGGTGCGTAGCTCAATGGCAGAGCGGGCGGCTCATAACCGCCCGGTTGGGGGTTCGAGTCCTCCCGCACCCACTAAGGAAAAAGCCTTCCTATAAAGTCCCCAAAGAGCATAAAAACGCCTATCCTTACCGCCCTTGCTAGAAGGCTCGCCAGCAGGAAACTCAGAAGGGGCATTTGAAAAAGACCCGCAAGCCAGCAGACCAGCTTGTAGGGCTCACCTATCAGAACTGCCAGAAAACCATATCGGTTGAAAAGAGCCTCCCCTTTCAGGAAAAGCTTTTCACCAAAGAGCCTCCTCACAAAGTTTTCGCCCAGAAACCTTGCAAGAGAGTAGGCAACAAGGGCACCAAGTATATTCCCCACAAAAGCCACAAAACCCGCCAGATAGGGGCTCAGCTTAAAAAGGGGCGCACTGACTATGAAGGGGTAGGGTGGCACAGGCTGTATTATGGACTCAGTGAAGGAGAGAATAAAGAGAGCTGTGTATCCATGCTCTTGCACGAACTCCTCCGCCCATTTTTTCAGCTCAGGAAAAAGACTCTCCAGCACTAAAGCCCTACCTCCATAAAGTCCTCTGCGGATATTATCGGAAGGTTATACTTCTTTGATAGTTCTCCTGCCACCCTTTTAGGGTCGTGCTGTGTAAGAAATTCATAACCAAAGTGGGTAAGTATAACCCTTCTGGGTTTTAAACCCGCTATAAGCTTCTCCGCATCCTCTACCGTAAGGTGGTCTATGGGTTTTGTTTTTCTGTAGAGGGTTGTGTTTATTATCATAAGCTCCACATCTCTTGGATACATCTCTAACATCCTCTCCTCGTAAAGGGCGCAGGAAACATAAAGAATACGGTCGTTAAAAAGCAGGGCGTAGGTTTCCGTGTTATGGTGTGTATGCTTCATAACTGCTTTTACTCTCACGCCCCTGTATTGGAGCTCCTGACCTTCCCTGAAAAAGCCTTCCTTTGCAAGCCTCCGCCTTATGAAGGGAAGGATAACCCGGTTTTCTCCTTCAAAGGCAGAGCCCGGTGCAAAAAGAGCAACATGTCTTAAGTTTCCACCATCGGTGGCAGACTCAATTACAGCGTTTACATCGGAGGAGTGGTCAAGATGTATGTGTGATAGAACAACGAGGTCAAGACTTCTTGGGTCTATACCAAGCTGGTGAAGGTAAACGAAGGTGCCAGGACCAGGGTCCACATGGACAACCGTATCTGAAAGCCAGAGGATAAAACCGCCAGACCGCCTCAGAAACCTGAAGACACTCGCCCTTCCTCCGGCAGTGCCGAGAAAAACTATCCTGTCCAAGCGAGTATTATAGAGTTACTCGGGCAGTCTTCCGCCACCTGCAGGAGCTCCTCGTATACCTCTTCAACAGGCACCTTTACCATGACCAGGGGTATGCCATCCCCCCTGTCAACGAATACGCCGGGTAGCCTGTCGTAGCAAAGCTGACAGGCGGTGCAGGTATCTATGTCAACCTTTATGCTCAGGCTTCTTCCGTTATTATGGACCCGCTGGGGCATTCGTCAGTAACCTCTTTAACCTCGCTTTCCAGCTCCGCGGGCACAATCATCCAGCCGTCAGCTCCGGGGCTTACCACTTCCGCTATACCGTCGCCTCTATTCTTGTATACTTCTGGGATCCTGTCATAACAGAGTTCGCAGGATGTGCAGGTGTCGGGGTCCACCTTGGTCTTCAAAGCCATATTTTCACCTCCTGTGACGGGTTTGAGCTTATAAAATATACCACAATTTCAGTTTATCAACATAAACTTAATCATAACCTTCCAAGAGTTTCTGCTACCCTTTTACCTATAAAGGCAGGGTTTTCTATCACATGCACGCCTGCCTCTCTGAGAGCCTCCATCTTTGCCTGAGCTGTTCCCTTACCCCCGCTTATTATGGCACCTGCATGCCCCATACGCCTTCCCGGGGGTGCGGTTATCCCTGCTATGTAGGCAAAGACAGGTTTTTTCACACGCTCTTTTATGAACTCCGCCGCTTCCTCCTCCGCAGTTCCACCTATCTCACCTATCATGAGGATAGCCTCTGTCTCGGTGTCCTCGTTGAAAAGGGCTATCACATCCCTGTGAGAAAGACCATGCACCGGATCACCCCCTATGCCCACCGCAGTGGACTGACCAAGCCCATACTGGGTAAGCTGATAGGAGGCTTCGTAGGTAAGTGTCCCGCTCCTTGAGACTATACCCACGCTCCCCTTTTTGAAGATATGACCCGGCATTATGCCCACCTTTGCCTCACCCGGCGTTATTACTCCAGGGCAGTTGGGTCCGATGAGCTTTGCCTCCGGATAGTTTTTCTTCATATAGTCCTTTACCATCATCATATCTCTGACAGGTATACCCTCCGTTATACATACCACGAGAGGAATACCGCTATCGAGCGCCTCCACTATGGCATCCGCTGCAAAGGCAGGGGGACAAAGATAAGAGAGCAGTTAGCACCTGTCTCTTTGACTGCATCTTCAACCGTGTTAAATACGGGTATGCCATCCACAGACTGCCCAGCCTTGCCCGGCGTGACGCCCGCCACCACCTGAGTGCCATAGGCTTTACACTGGGTTGCGTGGAAAGAGCCCTCTTTTCCCGTAATGCCCTGAACGACTACCCTTGTGTCTTTGTCTACAAGTATGGACATGTTAGACCTCCTCAAAAAAGTTTTCCAGTTTTCCGTCGAGCATAAGCTTTTGAATAACTTTCTTACTCATGTAGTTCCCCTATACAATTTTTCAAGTCTCCTCTCTAGTCTTTTGGCTATTTCCATATATTGTTCTCTTAGCCTAGCTCTGTTGTAGTTTTCAAAAATATAACATATAGCCCTCAGGGACTTACCATTTCTAAATACGGGCGATTATACCATTTTCTTCCCAAAGCTCGTCATTGTCAATTAATTTACGCCAATCTGTTAATGATAATTTCTTGAGAATTTCTATGGTATCATTTACATCTTCATCATAATCTATATTTGGTAAATCAGGAATAGTAGTTTTCCACGACTTCAAACAATTTATGAGGCTATTCCATAAGTCTTCTTTTCCTAAAAACTCAAATAGC
>JBCNVH010000092.1:0-14518 GCA_039630295.1 Aquificaceae bacterium
GTATAGACATCTCTCAAAGTATAGGCAGAAACTTCTTAACAGGAACAAGGAAGAAACAGGGAAAAGATATGAATGGTATGCCTTACAAAGGTATGCTTCTGATTACTATCCAGAGTTTGAAAAGGAAAAGATAGTGTGGCAGAGAGTTTCAAAGGAACAGCGTTTTAGCATTGTGGATAAAGGTTTTTATTGTGAGGCTACTACGCATCTGATAACAGGAAATAATTTAAGATTTTTGCTTGGAGTTCTTAACTCAAAAATGTTCGGTTTTGCCTTTTACAGGTTCTATATGGGCGGTGGAATAGAAGGAGAAATAAAAGGAGAATTTATAGGCAGGTTTCCAATACCCCCCCTAACCCCACAAAACAAACACATAGCAGACCGCATAGAAGAGCTCGTAGACCAAATAATACAGAAAAAGAAACAAAACGGATGCGGAGCGGACACTTCAGATTTAGAAGAGCAAATAGACCAGCTTGTTTATGAGCTCTACGGACTCACAAAAGAAGAGATAAAGATAGTGGAAGAAGGCTAAGAACTTGAGACCTGTCTGCCTAAGAGTGTTTTACACCCGCACCTTCTGAACTCTTTTCCGTTCTTCTTACCCGCCCCCTAGACCATCCAAATATTTCAAGTCCTATCACTTCGTCTCTTTGGTTGTAGTCCAATACTATACCAAATTCCTCTAAGTGTTCACTTTCATAAACAGGTTCATCTTTTAGTTTAATGTAAAGCGTGTCCGTATCTTCATAATACTCTATCCACATATTCCTTTCTTCCTCAGAGCTCTATCAAAGAACACAGTTATAGGTGTTAATATATCCTCTCGATGCTCTACAACAACTTTCAAGCATCTTCCTTCTACACGTTTCACGTAATATTTTCTATCGGGGTAGAGAGGGTCATCCAGCACTAAGTCAGGGTTATGTATGTAATACAGTATTTTTTCTATGGTTATGCCTAAACTCTCCATGAACTTTCCTCGTTCATTCCATCGCTTCTCAAAATGTGGTGTGATTTTTACTCTTAGCATTTTTACTAAACTTTTGCAAGGATTGAGCCTTCTATCAACCTTAGCCCCTGAACCCTCAATAAATTCCTTAGGGTTTTCTTCTTCTGCAAAAGGCTATGTTTCATACTATAATTTTCCTCAAAATCTAAAAGGAGCGTGTCATGGAAGAACATGTCTATGCAGTTCCCTTCAGTCTCGTGGGTTTTTTCTTCACCAGCAGGTCGGTGGAGGAGAGCATAAGAGGAGACCTCACACCCGAGGAGCTTGAAAAACTTCAGGAAATAATAAGCAAGTTCCTTTTCAAGGAAGGCATTCAGGTCGCCCTCTACCCCTCCGTCGTGCCCCCGGACCAGGCTGAGGACGCGGTGGAGGAGCTTGAGGATATGATATTCGGTGAAGAGGAGGAAGAATGACAAGAGTTGTGGTTTGTGGTGCCCTTGGGAGGATGGGCAGAAGCATACTGAGGCTGTCCCTTGAATACTCTGACCTCCAGGTGGTGGCAGGCGTGGAGCATCCTGACTGTGTAAGGTCTCAGGACCTTGGCGAAGCCTCCGGGCTGGAAGAGTTCAAAGGTTTACCTCTTACCTCAAGGCTTGAGGAGGTTCTGTCTCTCTGTGATGTGGTCGTTGAGTTCTCCGGAAACACCACCGCAGCCCTTTCCCATGCCAAACTCTCCACCCTTGCAGGTAAGGGTGTGGTGATAGGAACCACTGGCTTTAACCCGCAGGAAGTGGAAGAATTAAGGTCCTGTTCAGAAAATGCTCCCTTGCTCCTTTCACCCAACATGAGCCTTGGGGTAAACCTCCTTTTCAGGCTTGTGGAGATAGCGGGTAAGGTGCTGAGCGGTAGAGGTTTTGACGCGGAGGTGCTTGAGATACACCATCGCTTTAAGAAGGATGCACCCAGCGGGACAGCTCTCAGGCTTGAGGAGATAATCAAAAAGAGCATGGGTCTGAAGGTGGGTGTTTACGGAAGGGGAGGAATGGCGGAGAGAAGTTTTGAAGAAGTGGGGGTGATGGCTCTCAGGGGCGGTGATGTGGTGGGCGAACATACGGTATACTTTTTGGGCTTTGGTGAAAGGCTTGAGCTTACCCACAGGGCGGGTTCAAGAGACATATTTGCAAGGGGTGCCCTGGAGGCGGTCAGATGGATAAGGGATAAAAAGCCCGGATGGTATTCCATGTTTGATGTGCTTGGGCTATGAGCTTTTACGAAACCATAGACCGGATAACCGCAGATGCGGGCATAAGGGTATGGGCAAAAAGCCTTGAGGAGCTCCTGTGCAGAGCTCTCCTTGCCACCTTTAACGAGATAACACCCATAGAAGCCATACAAGCGGAGGAGGAAAGGGTTCTGGAAGTGAGCTCCGAGTTACCCTTTTTGGTTGCGGACCTTATAAACTCCGCCATATTTCTACATGAGAAGGAGCTCTTTGTAGCTTCTAAGTGCAAGCCTCTTGAGGTAAGAGAAGACTACGCAAGGGTAAAGCTTTTTGGCAGCAGGTTTGACCCGGAAAGGCACGAGCCCAGGCTTGTCATAAAGGCTGCCACCTACCACGACCTGAAGGTGGAAAGGAGAGAAGACCTGTGGGTGGCTGAGGTGATATTTGACATATGAAAAAATATCTTGAGCTTACCCGTTTTGAGCATACTCTCTTTGCCCTCCCCTTTGCTTTAGCCAGTCTGGTTCTCCTGTATGAGCGCATGCCTTCTCTGTGGAAACTCTTCTGGGTGCTCCTTGCTTTCATAAGTGCGAGGACCTCAGGTATGGCACTCAACAGGCTCGTAGACCTGCCAATAGACAGACTGAACCCACGCACGAAAGAATGGGTTCATGCAAGGGGTGAGGTCTCTCAGGAAGAGATAAGGAGGCTGGTGCTTCTGTCATCAGGTCTTTTCCTGCTTTCCTGCCTTTTTATAAACTTCTATACCTTCCTTCTGGCACCGGTGGTTCTTTTTCTTCTCTGGTTATACCCTTACTCAAAGAGGTTTACCCACTACCCCCATCTGGTGTTGGGCGGTATCTACCTTCTCATACCTCTGGCTATAGACCTGTCCTTTAATCAGAGCCTTTCTCTCAACGCGCTTCTTTTGGGCATGGCGATGGGCTTCTGGGTGGCGGGGTTTGACATCCTCTATGCCCTTCAGGACTACGAATTTGACAGAGAGCAGGGTCTTAAGTCCATACCCGTGAAGTTTGGCATTGAGGGTGCAATTCTCATCTCAAGGTTTTTCCACTTTCTCACTTTTCTCTTCCTGCTACTTATCCTCTTCAGGGTGGACTTTCTCGGTCCTTTATACCTTGTGGGTCTTCTTGTTATAGGTGGCTTTCTCTACTACGAGCATTCTCTCATAAAGCCTCAGGACCTTTCAAAGATAAACAAGGCTTTCTTCACTGTAAACGGATACATAAGCCTGGTCTTTTTCTTCGTTGTCCTGCTGGATAGACTTCTTTAGAAGCCTGCCTGCTCCATTACTTCCTTCGGTATGTCAAAGTTTGCCACCACCTCTTTCACATCCTCCAGGTCCTCAAGGGCATCGAGGAGCTTGAGGATTTTTCTCGCAGTTTCTCCATCCTGCACCTGAACCAGGGTGTTGGGCTTGTATGCTATCTCCGCCCTTTCCACCTGAAGACCCATTGACTGGAGAGCTTCCTTTACTCCGTAGAGTTCCTCAGGCTTCGTGTAGAGCGTATAGGCAAGCTCACCCACCTCCACATCCTCCGCCCCCGCCTCTATGGCTCGCTCATACACCTCCTCCTCCGTTATACCTTCCTTAGGCACTTCCACCAGACCTACCCTGTCAAAAAGGAAGGAAACACAACCGGAGGAGCCCAGGTTTCCGCCGTGCTTTGAAAGGACATGCCTTACCTCGGAGGTGGTTCTGTTCCTGTTGTCCGTCTGGGTTATTATCATAAGGGCAACTCCGCCGGGGGCGTAGCCTTCATAAAGGACTTCCTCATAGTTTTCTCCACCCAGCTCGCCCGTTCCCTTCTTTATGGCTCTCTCCACAGTATCGGAGGGCATGTTCACCTTTCTTGCGTTCTCTATGGCTGTCCTCAATCTGGGGTTCGTGTCTGGGTTAGGACCGCCCTCTCTGACCGCCACCGTTATCTCCCGTATTATCTTGGTAAAGACCTTGCCCCTCTGGGCGTCTATCTTCGCCTTTTTGTGCTTTATCTGAGCCCAATGACTGTGTCCTGCCATAGGAGTATATTATAAACCCTCCGCTGGCTGAAAATATCCCCCTGACCCTCTGTTGTAAAATATACCTATGTATTTTCAGGAACTTATAATGACCCTGCAAAACTTCTGGGCGGAGAGGGGTTGTGCCATCTGGCAACCTTACGACATAGAGACGGGAGCGGGAACCATGAACCCTGCCACCTTTCTTAAGGTTCTGGGCAGGAAACCCTGGAACGTGGCTTATGTGGAGCCCTCAAGGAGACCAAAGGATGGAAGATACGGAGAGAACCCGAACAGGCTACAGCACTACTTTCAGTTTCAGGTTATCCTGAAGCCCGCACCGGACAACCCGCAGGAGATATACCTTGAGAGCCTGAAGGCTCTGGGTATAGACCCCAAGGAGCACGACATAAGGTTTGTAGAGGATGACTGGGAGTCTCCTACGCTGGGTGCCTGGGGTCTGGGATGGGAGGTATGGTTGGATGGTATGGAGATAACCCAGTTTACCTACTTCCAGCAGGCGGGAGGTCTTGACCTTGAGGAGATATCGGTGGAGATAACCTACGGGCTTGAAAGGATAGCCATGTATCTTCAGGATGTGGACAGCGTCTTTGATATAAGGTGGAACCAGTGGCTCACCTACGGTGAGGTCTTTAAGGTTTCCGAATACCAGTGGAGCGTTTACAACTTTGAGAAGTCAGACCCAGACATGCTCTTTAAATTCTATGAGATGTATGAACAGGAGACAAAAAGGCTTCTTGAGGAAGGTCTGGTTCTCCCCGCCTACGACCAGCTTCTCAAGTGCTCTCATACCTTCAACCTGCTTGACGCAAGGGGTGTTCTGTCTGTGCAGGAAAGGGCAAGATACATAAGAAGGATGAACCTTCTGGCTCAAAGGGTAGCAAAGCTCTACCTGGAAACTCTGGCATGAAGGCCATGCCCTACGAAGAGGCAAAGAAAGTTGCAGATTAGGTTTTTGTGGAGAGCGCAGGAGTTTTCAGGCGTCAAAGGAGGAATTACTTCAGGCAATAGAACACGTCCTTTTATAATACCCTCGCGCCACAATCATAGCAGGCTTGGCTATGTGGAACTGCGGAAGGCTTCTGCACCAACTGAAGTATAAGCTCTGGCGCAGGAAATATGCTCTTGTCCCTGTGGGCTATCAGCTCCGGCGTCCTTGAGCTTTAGTCCAGCACGTTCACGCTCACCAGCGACCTGAACAGGTTTCTGAGACCCTCACTTTCCACATAGTTTTTCCTTACAGCTTCCATAAGCCACCTGTTGCCGTCCTCTCTTTTCATGCTATAGACCGAGTGGTATATGACTATGTCCTCACCTTCCATGCCTCCGTATAACATCACATGCCCTTTCATAAAAAGCAGGGTCCTAAAGGGTGGGAGGGTCTTCAGGAGGTTTTTGAACTCCTGATAAGAAGAAAAGCCCGTTGCCACCACCCTGCCTATCCTTGCCTGCTGGGCGGAGTTTCTGGGGAGCTCCGCACCAAAGACCGCATAAAGGCTCTGCACCAGAGAGGAACAGTCCCACTTGCCTTCCTTGCCTCCCCAGTCGTAGGGCGTGCCAAGTAAACCCTCCAGTATATTCCTCACTCTCTCCTCGCTGAAGGCAGGATAACCCTCCTCCAGACCTTCAAACTTCTCTATCCAGAGAGAAGTTCCATCTGGAAGCAGGACCTTATACCTTTTACCCTCCTTTGCCAGATAGGGCACTCTTGAGCCAAGACCAAAGGTGGTTTTGCCTATGTTTACCTTTCCCTGCGTAACCACAAGAAAGGGCATTTCCTTTAGCTTTAGAAGGCTTTCTCTGTCTCTCTGATGGACATCTTCCTTCCTGACCCAGCCTCTCATATAGGGCGCCTGCAGGTAAAGCCAATTTCCGTCCCTTGAGGTGTGCAAAATAGCCAGGGGTGTAAAGGGTTCCAGAAGGGTATACTGATTGTAGTCTATTTTCGGGTTGCCCTTGTGTATGACCCTATCGGTTGGATACATGCGCATGCTGGTTCTTTTCAATGTCCAGCCATACCTAACGACCACAAGCTCCTCCACAGCTTCAAGGTTCATCACCTCTCTTAACTTTTCCAGGTCCTTCTCCCCCATCTCTCTGTTATCTATAAAAAGCCTTCCCTCCGGCAGTTTGTCCTCCCTAATCCATTCTCTAACCCTTCTGCCTTCCAGGAGTGGAGGAAATTCCTCTACCCTTTTCATATGTTCTATGAGGGTATAGGACTGAAGCCCTATAAGCTTCACATCCAGACCAAAGCTCAGGCTGAGGGTAATGAGGAGTATGAGCCAGCTCACGCCTGCCCCCTGAAGCCTTTCCTGAAGGCTTCCTCTATCCAGCCGAAACACAGAGAATAGTTCTCCTCAAGCCTTGACTTGAGCCGGTGGAGGAAAAGCCTCAGCTCCTCCAGCTCCTGCCTGCTCATCTGTGGAACTCTGCTCATAAGCTCCTCAAGCTCTTCTCTCAGAGGCTCCACTCTAAAAGGGTCAAGAGAAAGGGCTTCTATTCTTTTGAGTTTTTCCTTCAGCTCCTCCATAAAACCTATTATAGGTTGGTGCGTCCAAGAAGGTAGTAATCGCACCACTCTTTTACGGGGCATTCACCACATCTCGGTTTTATGGGCTTACAGATGGTTTGACCGAAGGCTACCAGAAGGCGGTTGTAGTCTCTCCAGTATTCCTCCGGTAGTATATCCATAAGAGCCTTCTCCGTCTCCCCCGGAGTTTTTGTCCTGAGAAGACCCCAGCGGTTGCTCACCCTGTGCACATGCACGTCCACAGCAATTGCGGGCTTTCCAAAACCCTCGGAGAGCACTATGTTTGCCACCTTACGACCCACACCTTTCAGTTTTAGAAGGTCCTCAAGCCTGTCCGGCACCACGCCCCCAAACTCTTCCAGAAGCTGGCGGGCAAGCTCTTTTAATTGCTTTGCCTTGTTTCTGTAAAAGCCCACAGGGTATATGAGTTCTTGAAGCTCTTCCAGGCTCATCTCCAGAATATCCTTAGGGGAGTTTACCTCCTGCAGAAACCTTTTACACACTTCCGCAGTGGTTTCGTCCCTCGTCCTTGTGGAGAGAAGGGCGCAGAGGAGGGCACTGAGGGGGTCCCTTCTCTTCTGGGCTATGAGCTTTACTATGGGTGCATGCCATTTGGGAAACTCTCTCTTCATTATCTCAAGAACCGCTGGAAGGTCTTCTCTCTTCATGGTTTTAACCTCGCAAGAAGGAGCAGGGCGGTAAGATGCATAGCCAGAGAATAGAGAACAAGGGCTTTGGGTGAAAGCTCATACAGATAGCCCATAAAGAGACCACCCAAAAGGGCGGAAAGACCGAAGAAGAAGTGAAAAAAGCCGTAGGCTCTGCCCCTTGAAGCCTCGGAGGAGAGCCTGGCAACGCCGGAACGCATGATAGACTCCTGAACCCCAAGGCTCACACCCCAGAAGACAACCGCCAGCAGGGGCTGATGAAAAAGGAAAAGTAAAGGAGAAGAACACATGCCCAGTAACAAACCGATAGAGAGAGAGGTAAAACCTATCCTGTCGTAAAGGAAGCCAAAAAGCAGGGCGGAGAGGGCATCCACGCACATGGCAAGGGCAAAGAGAAGGGCTATGCTCCATCCCTCCAGATGCATGCCTTCGGATAGGTGGAAACCTATGAGGGGAAACTGTAAAAAGCTCAGGGAGACAAAACAGGAAGCTATAAGGTAAAGATAAAAGTTCCTCTGGGGATTAAAGGGTTTGCTCTGCGCGCTCTCTTCTTCAAAAGAAGCACCATAGAGGTTTCTTGCCACAAGAAGAAAGATTAGGGCAAGCACCGCAGGGACAAAGAGAGAGAGAAAGGTCATCTTGTAGCTAAAACCTGAAAGCAACATAAGACCCACCGCAGCAGGACCGAGCACCGCACCTATCTGGTCGATGAACTCATGGACGCCAAAACCTTTACCGTGCCCCACCACCTCCGTAGCTCTGGAGAGCAGGGTATCTCTTGGAGGGGTCCTCAGACCCTTCCCGAACCTTTCGATGAACACCAGAGCTCCGGCCGTCTGCCAGTTTTTGACAAAACCCAGCAAAGGGACCGCAAGAAGGTTCAGGGCATAACCCAGCAGGGTAAAAAACCAGTAAGCTCTTAGCCTATCAGAGATAAAACCAGAAAGAAGCCTGACCCAGTAGCCTGCCAGCTCGGATAGCCCCGATATTAGACTAACCGCCATAGCCCCCGCACCGAGATGGGCAAGGTAGGGACCTAAGATACCCTTGGCACCTTCGTAGGTAAAGTCAGAGAGCAGGCTTACAAAACCCATCAGAGCTATAAACCTGTAAGCCCTACCCCTATCCCACATCTATACACCCAACTTCCCCTACGACCTCCACCCCCTTTATGTGCTTTCCTATGCTTTCCACAAGAGGAAAGAGCTCTTCAAAGGTGTGGGGTGTTGCTATTAGATAGACCTCCTCCGAGCTCTTTTCCCTGGTCCTTACCACCGCCTTTCTGCCCGAGCCGTCCACAAGGGCTGTAAAAAGACCTATGCTTTCCTTAGGCACCCTTACCAGAAGGACCCTTGCCCTTACCTCTCTGTTCATGACTTATGACCTTTGCACCGAACATGTCCTTAACTTTCTCCACAAAGGGTGGAATACCGCCACCCTCTTCCTTTCTAACTTCCACCACAAAGTCAACCCTTGGCTCAAGAGCCCTTACCCTGTTCATCTCCTCGCCGGTCAGGTCTCCCTCCCTTATGTAGAAGATAAACCTGCCTTCCTTCCTCTCGCACCTGGACCTTCTGAGCACCTCAAGGGTAAGTGTGTCGAGCCTCCCCTCAAGAAGCTTAAGAGGCTCCTTCTCCTGCTCTTCCTTCTTTCCCTGGAGCTCTTTCTCCTCCCCTGCAGGTTGAATTCCATACTTCAGAAGCTCACTTATAGGCACTATGTCTTTTACTATCTGGGTCTTTATCACCGCAAGCTCGAAGGCTCTTAAAAAGTCCCTGCTCCTTGCATCCAGCCTGACCGTGTTAACCACCTTTTCCAGATAGAGGAGAGCGTTCAGGGGCAGGTCTGCGAGACTTTTATGGAATTCCTCCACCTGCATGACCCTCTCCGGCTCCTTAAGGCTTCTGTAGAGTAGAAGTCCTCTTATCTCCTCCTCCAGAAAGTCGCAGAACCTTACCAGGTTGTAACCCCTGAGGTTAATGTCTTTGAGAAAATTTAGAGCTTCATCCACCTCCGAGTTCAGGAGAAGGGTTAAAAACTCCCTTACCCTTTCCTGCGACACTATACCCAAAAACTCCTCCAGCAGGGTGGTGCTCACCTTTCCCTCGCCGTAGGTGCCTGCCTGGTCAAGAAGAGAAACCGCATCCCTCATACCCCCATCGCTCAGCTTAGCTATGAGGTAAAGAGCTCTTTCCTCGCACTGTAGCCCCTCCTTCTCGCATATACTTTTCAGGTTCTCCACTATCTGAGCCTCATCGAGTTTTGAAAATATGAGCCTCTGACACCTGGAGAGTATAGTGGGTATTATCTTTTCGTATTCGGTGGTGCATAGCACGAAGAGGGTCTTTGGTGGGGGCTCCTCAAGAGTTTTTAACAGGGCATTGAAGGCTTCCTTTGTAAGCATGTGGGCTTCATCAAGTATGTAAACCTTGTATTTACCCTTTATGGGTGAATATGACACTGCATCTCTTATGGCTCTTATGTCGTCTATGCCTCTGTTGGAGGCGGCATCTATCTCAATAAGGTCGGGGAAGGAACCCCTGTCTATGGCGGTGCAGTTCTCACAAACACCGCAGGGTTCACCCTCCTCAGGCTTTAGGCAGTTTATAGCCTTGGTGAGTATGCGGGCAACGGTTGTCTTCCCTGTCCCCCTCGGACCTGCAAAGAGGTAGGCATGGGAGAGTTTATTGAACCTCACCGCGTTCCTGAGAATACGAACCGCCACCTCCTGTCCCACCACCTCCGAGAATTTTCTTGGTCTGTGCTTTCTGGCAAAGGGGACATACATGGTTTATAGTATAGAATAAATCTCACCCGCTGTATAATACTCCCGAAAGGTATGTTCAACCTGCTTCTCTGGCTTTCGGAGACCACTTCCACACAGGAGTTTCTAAGGGAAAAGAACCTTCCCCTGTGGAGCGTGGTTGTAGCCAACAGGCAGACCGCAGGCAGGGGGAGGCTGGGTCGGGTATGGCATTCTTCTGAGGGTGGAATTTACCTGAGCTTTTCTCTGCCGGCGGGGTTAAGAGAGGAAGGGACCGTCCCCCTCCTTATGGCTGGTGCGGTGGCAGACTATCTGAAGTCTCTTGGGTTCATGCCTGCTATAAAGTGGGTCAACGATGTATACCTGCAGGGGAAAAAGGTATCCGGTATACTCACAGAAAGGCTCAGAGACAGGCTTCTGGTAGGTATAGGTGTAAACCTGAACCAGGAGAGCTTTCCGGAGGGGCTGGAGGCGGTATCTCTCAGGATGGTCTCCGGCAGGCAATTTGAGAAGGTGGACTTCTTGCTGGGTTTGTTAGAGTTTCTCTGGAAAAGCATCGAGAGACTTAAAAGCGAGGGCTTTTCAGCCATGAGAGAAAGTATAGAGAGCAGGCTACTTTTCAAAGGTAATGAAGTTATAGTCTACACACCCCAACCGGTTGTTGGCATCCTGCAAGGTATAGGTGAGGAGGGAAGCCTCCTGCTCCTTACTCAGGAGGGCGTAAAGTCCTTTCAGGTAGGGGAGCTAAGCCTCAGACCTCTATGATGGTATACTTTAAGCCATGCTGCGCATCGCCTTGCCAAAGGGTAGGCTTTTTGAGGAAACCCTGGAGCTTTTCCTTAGAAAGGGTATCATAGATGAAAGATTTGAAGAAGGCAGGAAGCTGAGCGTAAAGGTTGGTGGCTTTGAGTTTTTACTGGTAAAACCCTCAGACGTGCCCGTCTATGTGGAAAACGGCGTGGCGGACATGGGGGTGGTGGGGCGGGATGTTTTGCTCGAGAGAAAGCCTGACCTTTACGTGCTCTGTGACCTGGGTGTAGGATACTGCAGTATAGTGGTAGCAGGAAAAGAAGAGAGCAGGGAAAGATATTACAGAAGTTCCTACCTGAAGGTGGCTACAAAGTATCCGAGAATAACTCAGGATTTCTTTCTCCAGAAAGGTGTAAGATGCAAGGTTGTATCTCTGAGCGGTTCTGTGGAGCTGGCACCTCTCATAGGTCTTGCGGACTACATAGTGGACCTGGTCCAGACAGGAAGAACACTGAAAGAGAACAACCTTGTAGTTATAGAGGAGATAGCCACCTCTACCGCCATGCTGGTGTGCAACAGGGCAAGCTACAGAAACATGAAGGAGGAAGTTTTAGAGCTTGTGAAGAAGTTCGTGGATTTAGGGTGTGAAGAGGATTTTTAACCGGTCTGAATGCGGCTGATGTATGTCATCCTACCGGACTAACCATAGCCTTTAAAATAGAAGTCAAAACTTGAAAGGAGGTTTTACCATGGCTCAGACAGTCAATCTTAAGGGCAATCCCGTTACTCTAAGTGGACCATCTCTCAAGGTAGGGGACCCTGCACCTGTAGCTTATGTGGTTACAAAGGACCTTCAGGAAGTGGCGGTTGGTGGCGCAAGTGACAAGGTGCAGGTTATAGTCACAGTTCCCTCTCTTGATACGCCCGTGTGTGAGGCGGAGACTAAAAAGTTTAATGAGCTCATGTCCGGTATGGAAGGGGTGGCAGTCTGCGTCATATCCATGGACCTCCCCTTTGCCCAGAAGAGGTTCTGCGAGAGCTTCAACATAGGAAATGTGACGGTCGCTTCTGACTTCCGCTACGGAGATATGGAAAAATACGGTGTTCTTGTGGCGGAGGGTGTCCTCAAGGGCATACTGGCAAGGGCGGTCTTCGTGGTGGACAGGCAGGGCAAGATTGCTTACATACAGCTCGTGCCTGAAATCACGCAGGAACCCAACTACGAGGAGGTAGTGGCGAAGGTTAAGGAACTCCTGTAAACTCTCCTGCGGGGTAGCCCCCGCAGTTAATAACCCTGAGACCATGAAGGATTATAATATTCGCAGGAGGAGGTTAGACTTGGAAAGGGAAAGGCTTTATTCAAAAAGGCTCAACGCAGGAAAAAGAACCTACTTTTTTGATGTGAAGAAGGGCAGGGATGGGACCGCCTATCTTGTCATAACGGAGCAGACGGAGGACAGGCGCAACAGCCTGATGGTCTTTGAGGACAGATTGGAAGATTTCCTGTCAGCCCTTCAGGAAGTGGCGGGCAAGATGAAGGAAGTATAAAAACCTTGGGGGACGTGCCATGAGAAGGGGGCTTGCTTTGCTTTTTCTTGGTGGTCAGGCTATGGCGCTCGAGTGCGGGAATGTTATAAGCATAGAGCAGGCGATAAGCGGTGCAAAACAGCATGTGGGAACAGTGCAATCAACCCAACTCTCAAAGAACAAAAAGACAGGAGAGTGTTACTACAGGGTAAGAGGGACGGAGGGCACCGCTATAATTGACGCAAAGGACGGAAAACTTCTGAGGTTTTACAGGAAACAGTAAAAAATATTGTGTTAGGTGGCTAATCTATCCTGTGGAGTTGAAGTATAAAAATTACCTGATAGCCTGGCTTTTTAGCTTGATGCTATTTTTAGGGCGTGGATTAGCTCTTCCACCTTCAGTTTTTCACGCCTGAGCTCTTCCATTGCCTCTTTTGCCCTCTGCACCTCTTCCTCCGGTGCTCTTCTTAGAAATTTCTCGTTGCCAAGCCTTTCTTCAAAACCCTTCAGCTGCTTTTCTACCTCCTGCAGTCTTTTTGAGTAGGAGTTTATGAGCTCCTCCACCTTTATACCCTCTTCCACGGGCACGAAGAACTCGAAGTCCTTTGAAAAACCAGCCACTGTCCTTGCTGGCATTTCTGTCACTCTCTCAAGAGCTTCCAGTCTTGCAAGGTTCAGGATATGAGCCTTTAAACTTTCCACCACTTCTGCACTTTCCTTCGCCCTGTAGTATAGCCTTATCCTCCTTGAGGGTTCTATTCTGAGGTCGCTCCTCAGAGACCTCACAGAGGATATGATTTCCTTCAACCTCTCTATTAGCCTCTCCGCCTCTTCATAAACTTCCTGAGGGTTAAACTGGGGATAGTCGGTCAGAGATATGCTCTCTCTGTGGGCTGTGGGTAGCTCCTGCCAGAGCTTCTCCGTTATAAAGGGCATAAAGGGGTGGAGAAGTCTGAGGGTCTTTTCAAAGACTGTCAGAAGGGTTGCCTGCACGGTTATCCTCTCCGCCCTTATCCTTTCCTCCTGCTCCCTTCTCTCTTCCTCCGGAAGACCTTCCTCCGGCTTTGCATACAGTCTGAGCTTGGAAAATTCTATATACCAGTCGCAGAACTCACTCCATACAAACTCGTAGAGTTCTCTTGCGGATTCGGAGAACTCGTAATTGGAGAGAGCTCTGTTTACTTTTTCCACACTTCTGTTCAGTTTTGTGATTATCCACAGGTCTTCCGCTCTGGGGGGTGCGCCATAGGGTAGGTCGGAGAGGAGATGGGGGTCAAGGTTCATGAGTATAAACCTGCCTGCGTTCCAGAGTTTGTTAGCAAAGTGTTTGTAACCTTCAAAACGTTTCTCTGAGAGCTTTATATCTCTACCCTGCTGGGTGAGGATGGCAAGGGTGAACCTGAGGGCGTCCGCGCCGTATTTTTCCACTATATCCAGAGGGTCTATCACATTACCCTTGGTCTTTGACATCTTCCTACCTTTTTTGTCTCTTATGAGGGCGTGTATGTAAACATCTCTAAAGGGCACATCCTTAAGGAAGAAGGTGCCCATAAAGACCATGCGGGCAACCCAGAAGAAGATGATATCAAAGCCTGTAATCAGAAGGTCCGTGGGGTATAGCCTCTGCAGGTCTTGCGTGTTTTCGGGCCATCCAAAGACGCCAAAGGGCCAAAGGGCGGAGGAAAACCAGGTGTCAAGCACATCCTTCTCCTGTCTGAGCCTCTCCGAACCGCACCTCCTGCACCGAAGGACAAAGCGATAGCTCTTTTTCTCCGGGTTGTATCTGTATCTGCCTTTCTTCTCCGTAAGAATTGCCATGGGGTTAAGGTCCTGAGTAAAGAAAAGCCTCAGAGAACCCGCATCCACCTGCGTGGAATGGTATCTGTGAAAGGCAAAGTTCTTGTAGAAGTCAAGGACGGTCATCTCCGGATGGACAAAGGAGGGTGAATTCAGCAGGTCTGCCACTTCCTCGGGTGTAAACTCTTCTCCTATCCTGCCATCAGCTATAAGGTTGAAAATCAGCTTGTCGTATACGCGGTCAAAGTCCTGATCGGTGAAG
>JBCNVH010000093.1:0-12242 GCA_039630295.1 Aquificaceae bacterium
TATACCACCACCAATCACGACCACATGCTTACTCATTATATAACCTCCTGCGTAAGTTTATCTTATAATTATATAAGTTTCTTGACGGCGGTTTTGATAAAATGTTAAAAATTCACACGAATCATGTTTGCTCAGTTATATAATTATAGTATGAAACACAACCTCGTGCAGAAAAAGAGAACTTTTTTCTCAGACTTCACCTTATCCATCCCATTAGCAGCCTTATGCCCGCTCCTTATTTTCCTGAGTATGCCTTTCCTGCAATAAGTCATGTTCTATACTATAAAATACGTTAGGTAAGAAATTAGCCTGCATTCTTCCTCCTGAAAAAACTATAAACAATAGAGTAGACATACAGATAACATAAAAGCGTGATGCGTAGGATTGGGTATTAATTGCTGTGTCCATGATTGTTGGATACAGCAGTATTCTTGGATACTTGAAAGGTCTTCCTAACTTTTTTGTTTGCTGGTGTTGTGATTGTGTGTCGAGTATGTCTGGGTCAATGAGGATTTGACCTCCTGTGCGTTATACTCTTTCCAGTCTCTTCTCATGGAGTGGTATTATCTCATAAACTTATATTGGACACAGCTTTTCAATACCCTCAATCCTTATCCTTCTTGGTATGACCGCCTCCTTTTCTGCAATACGTTATGTTCTATACTATAATCATGAACCGATGGAGAGACTGGTGGGAGCAAGCGGTGAGAGATAAGGAGAAAGCACTCTTAGACCACGAGCATGGTTATTACGAGTGGGCTTGTTTTACTTTACAACAATCTGCGGAGAAGGCTTTGAAAGCTCTATGCATGGCTATGAACCTTGAGGTATGGGGACATTCTCTCATCAGCATACTCAAAGCTCTCAAAGAGTATGGCTTGAGCATACCAAAAGAGGTAGAAAAGTCCGCAAGGCTCTTGGACACTTACTACATACCCACACGCTATCCTAACGGCTTACCTGCGGGCAAACCTTATGAATATTACACCGAGGAGGAGTCAAAGGAGGCTTTACATGCATGTGAAAATATCCACAGGTTCTGCGAAAGCTTTTTACTTAGACAAGGAGAAACTTCTGAGAGAGCTCCGTAGGCTTAGCGAGGAACTGACACAGAGCTACTCCTTCGTAAAAGAAGTCCACCTTTTTGGCTCTCTGGTTAGAGGAGACCATAGAGGTATCAGCGATGCGGATATCGTGGTGGTGGTTTCTGAAGACCTCAACAGAAAAAACTTCTGGAAAATCTACAGACAGACCTTTGACTTCTTTGCAGACAGGCTTCCTGTGAACTTTGACCTTATTGTAGTAGACACAGAGAGAAAAGAGCAAGTGCTTGAGAAACTAAAACCTGCTCTGCTACTTGGAAGGGGCTAAGAGACTGAAAGACTAAGTTAGCCTTTACTTCCCAGTGTTGCTCTGTTTTTGTTTTTTTCTCTTTCTATCAATGCCCAGTTCCTGCCTTCTGGCTTTGAAGAGATGAGGATACTTCTCCACTGAAGTCTTGCAGAGACTTAGTGAGCCTTTGCCAGACACTCATAAAATGCTTGATTATCAAAGGTTTGAAAAAAGTCAGCTTGAGAAAGCTCTAACAGAGCTGTGACTTATACGGAGACTTTGTCAATTATGGGTTTAGCAAGGGTTCAAGGAATAGGGTTGATAAATCGGACTTAATCCATGCAAAACTTTAGCTAAATACAATATACTACATTGCCATGAGCAAGGAGCCTAATTTTAGTATGTTTGGAGGCTGGACATCTGAGGATTTTAGGCTTTACATAAGGTCTACTCTGATAGAGCTCATAAAGCTGGAGCTGGAAAATCTGCCACGGGAAGAGTGGGAGAAGACCCTTAACACCTGGAAGAAAATATGTAGCTTCTGCAAAGGAATGATGAAAAAAGAAGAGAAGGAGAGGCATGAACTATACAAAAGATTTGGGTTTGATGCCACAATGGCGCAGATTTCCGAGAGCCTGATAGAGAAGCTACAGACCGCTCAAAACCTTGGTCTAATCCTTGAAAGTGAAGACCCAGATAAGATAATAAGGCTTGGACTTGAAGGGATGGAGGCTCACTCGGAAGCTGTAGCTTTTATGAAGGACTTTTTCAAAACGAAGTAGAAGGATAAGTTTCTAAGATGCTCCTTTTTAAGGATAGGCTTTTACCCGCAAAAGATGCGCGTATATACATGTCCACCGAGAGAACCTATCTGGGATACATAAGGATGGCTCTTTATACCCTTTCCTTTGGGGTCTTTCTCAGGAAGTTTGAGGCTTTAGCTCTTATAACTCAGAAAATCCACCTTTCTCTTTTTCTGGATTGGACTGCCAGGGCTTCAGCCATAGCAGGGGATATGCTTATCCTTCTTGGACTTATCCTTTTCTACAGGGACATAAAATACATAGGAGGAGGTATAGAGGTGTCACCCAAGGAAGTGACAGACCCAAGGATATACATGGCGGCGGAGAGAACCTTCCTCGCCTGGGTAAGGACGGCTATAGCCCTCATAGTCTTCGGCTTTGTGATAGAAAAGTTTGAGTTTTTTCTGGTTCAGATAGAAAGGGTTTTTAACACGCCTATAGGTGGTGACCACAGGGGGTTGGTGGGGGTGGGTGTTTTTATAATCCTTGTCGGACTTCTGACCCTTGTGCTTGGTCTGATAAACTTCCACCGCACCATAACTCAGGTAGATAGGGGCTATTACAGAACCCACACACTGCTTTACAAGGTTTACGGTGTGGTTATATTCATAAGCTGTTTGGTGCTTACTTTCTATGTGCTGAGAATAATCTGAGTTAAAATTGTAAGCCATGAAAGATTATGACATAGTGGTAGTTGGTGCGGGCGGTGCAGGGCTCCGCACTGCTATAGAGTGTGCAAGAGACCCCTCCATAAAAGTGGCTGTGGTCTCCAAGGTATACCCTACCCGTTCCCACACGGGTGCGGCACAGGGTGGGCTTAACGCTGCGCTGGGCAATGTGGTTCCTCAGGATAGTCCTGAAATCCATGCCTTTGATACCATAAAGGGGTCTGATTTTCTGGCAGACCAGGATGCGGTTTACTTCATGTGCAGACACGCACCGGAGGTGGTCTATGAGCTTGACCGCTGGGGTGTGCCCTTTTCAAGGATTGAGGACGGAAGAATAGCCCAGAGACCCTTTGGCGGAGCATCTTTTCCAAGAACCGTATACTCCGCAGACAGGACAGGGCATGTGCTTCTGCATACCCTTTTTGAGCAGGCGCTGGCAAGAGAAAACATAGACTTTTTCAACGAGTTTTTCCTCCTTGACCTAATCCATAACGGACAGAGGGTTAAGGGTGTGGTGCTTTACGACATAAGGAACGGGGAAGTGGTCAATCTCAGGGCAAGGGCAGTGGTTCTTGCCACGGGTGGTTTTGCCCGCATATACTGGCAGAGGAGCACCAACGCCATAGGAAACACGGGAGATGGTGTGGCAGTGGCTCTCTTAAACGGTCTTCCCCTAAAGGACATTGAATTCATCCAGTTCCACCCTACAGGGCTTGCCAAAACGGGTATACTCCTCTCAGAAGCCTGCAGAGGAGAGGGTGGTTATCTGATAAACAAACTGGGCGAACGTTTTATGTTTAGGTATGCACCGGAGAAGATGGAACTGGCTCCAAGAGACATGGTCTCAAGGGCTATAGAATATGAGATAAGAGAGGGAAGAGGTTTTGGTGAAGGCACCTCCGCCTATGTCCTTCTGGACCTCAGACACCTCGGAGAGGCGAAGATAAGGGAAAGGTTGCCACAGGTGCGTCAGCTTTCTGTGGATTTTGAAGGGGTGGACCCGGTTCACGAACCAGTTCCTATAAGACCCACCGCTCATTACTGTATGGGTGGCGTGCATGTGGAAAACTACATGACTTCCGCCACACCCCTCGAGGGGCTCTACGCGGTTGGCGAGTGCGCCTGCGTGTCGGTGCATGGGGCAAACAGGTTAGGGGGTAACTCCCTTATAGAGCTCTTGGTCTTTGGCAAGTTCTGCGGCATATCCGCCAGAGAATATGTAAAGCAGGTGGACTTTCTTGAACTTACCCAGGGTGAAGAGAGAAAGGGCATGGAGTTCATAGAGGGGCTCGTGAGGAGGGAAGGTAAGGAAAAACTTGCGGAAGTCAGAAGAAGGATGGGGGAAATCACATGGCAAAAGGTTGGCATATTCAGGGATGAGGCTTCCTTACAGTCCGCCTACGAGGAACTCTCTGAACTCCTCCAGAGGTGGGAAAGGATCCCCGTAGTGGACAAGAGTAAGGTCTTTAACACCAACCTCCTCGAGCTTATAGAGCTGAGAAACATGCTGCACCTTGCAAGAACGGTTGCCTACTGTGCCCTGCACAGAAAGGAATCCAGAGGTGGACATTACAGAGAAGACTATCCGGAGAGAGAAGACGAGGAATTTCTTAAACACACGCTTGTAAAGCAGGAGGGTGACAGGCTAAAGATTGAATACTTAGAGGTGAAGATAACCCATCACCAGCCTGCGGAGAGGAAATACTGATGGACATTCAAGAGGCTATAGTTACCCTCCCTGCCCTGATGATAGCGGTTATACTTCACGAATACGCCCACGGATGGGTAGCCTACAGGATGGGTGACCAGACTGCAAAAGAGTCCGGAAGGCTTACGCTCAACCCAATTCCCCATGTGGACCTCTTTGGCACCCTGTTACTACCCGGGCTTTTAATGCTTGCAGGTTCACCCATCCTTTTTGGATGGGCAAAGCCCGTCCCCATAAACCCCCTCAGGTTTAAAAACCTTAGGCTTGGCACCTTTATGGTCTCGGTGGCTGGAATAGCCATGAACCTCTGGCTTGCACTACTTTTTGCTTCCCTCTACAGGCTTATAAGAGAAGGATATCTTAACTTTCTCAGCGATGAAATCCTTATACCCCTTGCCCTGTTCCTTGGAAAGGGGGTCCTTATAAACCTGGTGCTTGCCCTGTTTAACGCCATACCCATACCTCCCCTTGACGGAAGCAGGGCTGTGATGAGCTTTTTCTCGGTGAAATACTGGGAGCTCTTCTACAGGTTTGAGATGTATGGCTTTCTGATAATAACTCTCCTTCTCTTTACAGGCTTGCTGGGCAGGATAATATTTCCACCCATCCTTTTCCTCTGGAATTATCTTATAGGAAGGGTATGAGGTCCTGGGTATACTACATAGAACTTCTCGGGCACTACGAGGGGGGAAGGCAGGAAAGAGCCTCCGCGGTGTATGTGGTGGCATTGCCTGAGGATGAGCCCCTTGCACCCGTAGATATGGAATGCTACGCCTCCGAATACGCCCCCGCTGGTCTGGCTATAAGTAAGGGAAGAGCCTACGCCATGGGCGTGGATGAACCTATAGAAAACCCGCAGGAGCATGGATTGACGGGCTATAGAAAGGATCTGGAGCTCTACATCTTTGCTGAGGGTCTGGATTTTGAAAGGGGTCTTGAGGAAGTATACAGGGTGTTATACAGGCATCTGAACAAGAAAGGTCTGCTGGCGGTAGAGCCAGTGGTGGATGTGGGTTGTCCTCCGAGGGAGTTGATGATGAGGTGTCTCAAAAGGGTAGTGTCATAGTCTCATAAAGGGAACCTCCGAAAGGGTAGGATGGGGCAGGCATATTCTCGAAAGCATATCAAGGTTTAGCTCGGAGAAAAGGCTTACCGTGAGGGCAGAAGCTATCTCTCCCGCATCCCTTGAGATAACCTCCGCACCAACAAAGAAGCCTTTTCTGTCAAAGTAAAGGAAAGCCATACCTTCCTCCGTATGGTAAATGCCACCCACCGCAAAGGCTCTGAAGCTAACGCTCTTTTCCTTAAACTCCACACCTCTCTTCTCAAGCTCTTTCTTTGATAGACCTACCCTTGCATAGGAAAGGGGCTGTGTGTAAAGCACGTAGGGCACTTTATAGGCAGGAAGGTAGAAGCCTTCGCCTCTTACTATCCTTCTGGCAACGGAGAGAGCCTGTAACCTGCTGGCGTGGGCGGTCTCACATATACCGTTAAGGTCACCTACCGCGTAATGGTCTTTCAAGCTCGTCTCATAGTTTCTATCCACGACCACATGCCCCAGTTCATCCCTCGCCACATCCACCTTTACACACCCGGAGTTTGGCACTCTTTTACGCAAATGGTAGGTCCCCTCTGCGGGTGCATCCAGGGGACTGAAGATAACACCTATCTCCTTAAGGCTCTTTATCAACCTGCTCTTTATAGAGGGATGGACCAGGTCCAGAGAAGTCTCCTCAAAGAAAACCTCCACCCTTACCCCCATCAGGGCAAACATGCAGGCAAACTCCAAAAGGAGGGGGTCATCCCCCCGAAGTTTCAGACTTTGAGGGAGCTCCTCCAGCTCCAGAAGGTGGTCGCCGTTTGGACTTTCAGGGTAGGTCTTTCCCGTGTTAAGAACGATGTGCCTTGCGCTTATCCTCCTGCCTTCCACATCAACCACATGGGGCTCGACCAGTTCTCCGTATCCTTGTATAAGCTCCACACCTTTCAGCATTTTTTCAATCTGTTCTCTTAAAGACCTGGTCAGTTTCTGTTTTCTATTTTTTAAGTCCTTCAGGTTGAGCCTCAGGGTCTCCGCAGAGAGAAGGGGAGAACACCTAAGATCGTAGAGCTTCCTTGCCTCAAAAAGGTATAGTTTTGTAGGTATACAGCCCTCATGAAGGCATACACCACCCAGATGTGCCCTATCCTTCTCCACTATCGCCACCTTCAACCCTGAGTTCCTGATAAACTCAGCCCCGGAGTAAGCGAGCCCCCCACCCAGAATAAGCACATCGTAATCAAACATGCGGATAATTATAAGAGCTCTTAAGGCTGGCAGGAGAGTTAGCCTTTACAGAGGAGCACACCTGTTAGTCTGTCTCCAGCTCCAAATCGCACCCTTCTTTCTCTATAACCAGCTGGCAGGTTAGCCTTCTGTTTTCTTCGTATTCTCCTATCCTCCAGAGGGTTTCCTCTTCCTGCTCCGAAGGCTCCGCAAGACACTCGAGACCCTTCTTTACCGTGCATACACACACACCGCACTGACCGTCTGTGCATCCAAACTCTACGCCCGCCTTTTCAATCTCGTGATGAAATTCTCCAAACTTAACCCCTGCGGGAATCTCCAGCACCTTTCTGTTTACCTTAACCTTTGCCATGAGAATATTTTATTCTTAAGGCTTTTAGGGTTCTTGATTTAGCTCAACTATTCTGCAGAAACCAGCACCAAGCCTACCCAAGGGCTTAAGAGAGCTGTAATCGAAGCTCTCCGCACCAGCAAAGACAACTTTTCCGAAGAGAAGGTCGTAACCGAAAAGCTCCTCATGTCTGAAAAGCTCACACTCAAGCCAGGCTTTTGATTCCAAAACTCTGGGAGACTTTACCCTGTAAGCCTTTACCGGTGTAAGACCTGCAATCTTAAACTCGTCCACCTCTGGTGGAAAATCTTTTGAGGTAAGTTTTACCTTTTCCAGGAGCTCCTCGGAGACCAGGTTTATCACAAAGTCCCCTGTCTTCAGAGCGTTCTCCGCTGTATCCTTTCTCCTTCCCTCTTCTCTCCTGCTTACGGATACAACCACCACAGGTGGTTCGTCACAAAGAGCGTTAAAAAAGCTAAAAGGTGCAAGGTTATAAACACCCTCCGGGCTTAGGGTGGAGACCCAGGCTATGGGCCTTGGAACCACCAAATTGACCAGCACCTGATAAGGCTCAAAACCTGAAGGTTTTTCCATGTCAAAGAGCATAAGAAAGAATTTTAGCATCCCCCTTCAGTCTTTCATTGATACTACCATACCCTCCTTTAGCCTGTAGATGCGGTCAAAGTAGGCTTTCAGCTCCTCATTATGGGTGGCTACAAGCAGGCTGATTTTCTCTCTTTCAACCTGAGAAAGAGCTCAAAAATCCTTCTTCCCTCTGCAAGGTCAAGGTTTCCAGTTGGTTCATCCGCCAGCAAAATACGGGGCTCAAGCATTAAAGCTCTCCCTATGGCTACCCTTTGCTGTTCACCCCCCGAGAGCTGGCTGGGTCTGTGTTTTAACCTGTGGGTAAGTCTCAGGTATTCAAGGATTTCCATGGCTTTTTCCCTTACCCTTTCCACACCGGCAAGCTCCCCTATGAGGGTGAGGTTTTCCAGAAGGTTAAAGTCCTCAAGCAGGTAGTAAAACTGGAAGATAAAAGCCAGATGCCTCTGCCTTAACTTTGCAAGTTCGTCCTCTCCCATCGGGACTATGTTCCTGCCAAGCAAGTAAATCTCTCCCTCTGTAGGTTTCTCAAGCCCAGCAAGCAGATGGAGGAGTGTGCTTTTGCCTGAGCCTGAGGGACCAACAAGCCCCACCATTTCTCCCTCGAAGACCTCTATGTCCACACCTTGAAGAGCTCTCACATCCCCGGGGTAAACCTTCCAGAGGTTTCTCGTGTAAAGAACCCTATTCATTCCTGAGCACCTGAACCACGCTTTCTCTGCTTGCTCTGTAAGCAGGTAGAAGGCTTGCCAGAAGAGAAAGGAAAAAGGCACCTAAAAAGGTAAAGAGCATGTCCCCCAGCTCAAGGTGAACCGGCACATGGTCCATCAGATAGACATCCGCAGGCACCCTTACAAGCCTGTAGTGGTTTATCAGATAACCACCCACAAAAGCCAGCAGAAAACCGAGAAAGGTTCCAAAAAGACCAAGCATAAGACCCTGCAGGAGGAACAGGAGGAGAACCTGTCTCCTTATAAGCCCGAAGGTTCTCAGGACCGCTATGTCCCTTACCTTCTCCCTTGCCTTCATAAAGAGCAAGCTCGTTATGTTAAAGGAAGCTATCAGGACCATGAGCATGAGGACAAAAGAAATGCCCACCTTTTCAAGCTCAAGGGCGTTGAAAAGAGGTTTGTTGAGGTCTATCCAAGACCGCACTATGGCATCCTTTCCCAGGAGTTCCTCAAGCCTTTTCCTGACTTCCTGAGCTCTATAAGGGTCCTTGAGATAAACCTCAAAACCGAGGAGCTGATAGTCATCACCGAAGAAGTTTTTCGCCTTTTCCATACTAATTACCACGGTGGCGTAGTCCTGGTCAAATACGCCCTTCTGGAAGATGCCCTCCACGGGGAAGGTTCCTGCCCTGGGCAGAAAGCCGAAGGGTGTGCGTCTGCCCAGAGGTGAAAGGAGGAGCACCTCCTCTCCAACCTTTGCACCCGTTATATCCGCAAGCCCTTTGCCTATCGCTACGCCTTCCTTCAATTCCAAAAGGTAGAGACTTTTCACATCCTCGGGTCTGAGAGCTCTTACGCTGATACTGGAAAGCTTGCCCTCTCTTGAGATAAGCCCCTGATAGAGGACTACAGGATATGCCCTATGAACCTCTTCAAGCTCTCTCAGCTTAACTTCCTTTTCTTCTATTCCTTCGGGGTTCAGAAGGCTGACCATCAGATGGGGGGAGGCGGAGAGTATTTTCTCCCTTAGAGCCTGCTGGAAGCCTGCAAAGACACCCATCGTAAGAAGGAGGGCACTTACGCTGAGCGTAATACCCATAAGGGCTATAAAGGAGACAAGCTGGGTAGAACCTTTGCCGGAGACCAGATATCTGAGAGATAACCTCAGAAGAGGTTTCATAGCGATTTTAACTGTTCCAATATCTCTCTCTGCCTTCTCATGATGTATTGTCTTATCTTTTTAGTTTGCTCTTCTTTGAGTATTATCCTAAAACCCAACCTTATGTATATGTCCCCTTCCCTGCTTATTATGTTTTTTAGCTCACCCTGAGCCTGAACCTTCCCTTCCCTCGGTAATTCTATTTCAATGTCAAAGGGTGTGTGTATCTTCGCGGCGTTTACCGCTATTTCTGAAAGCAGGTTTATGAGCTTGCTCGCCTCCTCGCTGTGTAGAGTCACGCCCACACCGGACTCGCTTATGTCCACCACCTTAACTCTTGCTATGCAACTGTCCTCCGCGCAAAAGGACACATATACAGGCTCTCTCTCTGTTGGCTCCACCCTTATGGACTCTCTGAGAACTATAGGAGGAGCTGGCACGGGTGCATCCACTTCCAGAACCAGTTCATCTCTTATGTTGCTGAAGACCTTACAGGCAAGGAACATTTCTCCAAGTTTTATATACACGGGGTTCTTATCGGAGAAGATGTGTTTGAACTTACACCCTCTAAAGTCAAAACTCACAAACCTCTCCTGAAGGGAAACCCATCTCAGGGGGAGCTTAACTCTTATAGGTATCTCCTTCCAGGAAGTTATCACTTCACATTCCTTTCCCTTTTCCAGTTCTCTCAATATGTCAGTAAGGCTCATGGTCTTATTATACCTTCCTCGGTTATTATGGCGGTTATGTTCTCAGGTGGTGTTATGTCAAAAGCTAAATGGAGTGCTGGTGAGCCCTCAGGAGCTATGGGCACATCCCTTATGAACTTGACCTCTCTTTCGCTCCTTTCCTCTATTCTTATGCTGTCTTCTCCAAAGGAAGAGCTGTCGAAGGTAGACCTGGGTGCTACCACATAGAAGGGTATATGGTGTGCCCTTGCAAGCACCGAGAGGGCATAGGTGCCTATCTTGTTAGCCACAAAGTAATCTCCGGTTATTCTGTCCGCACCCACAAGGACACAGTCCACAAGCCCTCTTTTCATCAGAAAGCCTGCGGTGGAGTCGGTGATTATACTATGGGGTATGCCTTCTTTAAGGAGCTCCCAGGCGGTGAGCCTCGAACCCTGCAGGTAGGGTCTGGTTTCGTCAACCCAGACAAAAACCTCCTTACCTGCCCGGTGGGCTGACCTTATCACACCGAGGGCTGTTCCCCATCCTGCTGTGGCAAGAGCTCCCGTGTTGCAATGGGTGAGCACCCTTGCACCTTTTGGTATAAGTTCCTGACCTATCTCTCCCATCCTTCTGTTTGCTCTATAGTCTTCCTCCTCTATAGCTTTCGCCTCTCTTTCCACATCTCTTCCTTCCTCCAGAGCTCTCCTTACCCTGTCAAGAGCCCAGAAGAGGTTGTAAGCGGTAGGTCTTGTATTCCTCAGAGTCTGGTAGACTACCTCCGGGTCCTCACCCGAACGCACGCCAAGAAGGAAGCCGTAGCCTGCCACACAGCCTATAGCAGGTGCTCCCCTGACCGCCATTTCTCTTATGGCTTTCCCAACCTCTCTGTAGTCCTTCAGTTCAAGCCAGAGCTCTCTCTCCGGGAGTTCCCTCTGGTCGAGGAGTAGAAGTCTGTCACCTTTCCAGTAAAAAGCCTTTACTTCCATGGAAATAGTATAAGGGCGGTTTCAAGATGTATATTTTTATATCATGGAAAAGGTTTTCATTTACGATACCACTCTCAGAGATGGCTCTCAGGCGGAGGGCGTGAACTTTTCTTTGGAGGACAAGCTCCGTATAATCCAGAAGCTGGACGAGTTTGGCATAGACTACATAGAATGTGGATGGCCCGGTGCAAACCCAAAGGATACGGTCAAGGCTTAAAAAATACAGACCACAGCATGCAAAAATCGTCGCCTTTGGCTCAACGAGAAGGCCTGGCAAAAGGGCGGAGGAGGACCAGCAGGTGGAGAACCTTCTCAGGTCAGGCGCAAGGGTTATAACCATATTCGGCAAAAGCTGGGACTTTCATGTGGAACATGCCCTAAAGACAACCCTTGAGGAGAACCTCCACATGGTTTACGAGACGGTGGAAATTCTCAAAAAACATGTGGATGAGGTCATCTTTGATGCGGAGCATTTCTTTGATGGATACAAGAGCAATCCAGACTACGCAAATGAGGTGCTTTCGGCAGCCCTTCGGGCGGGTGCGGACTGGGTGGTGCTATGCGACACCAACGGCGGATGCCTCCCTCAGGAAGTTTACGAAATAACAAAAAAGGTAAGAGATTACTTCAGGGGTGCAAGGATAGGTATACACACCCACAACGATTCGGACACAGGTGTGGCAAACTCTCTCATGGCGGTGCTTGCAGGTGCCAGACAGGTGCACGGCACCATAAACGGTATAGGTGAAAGGACGGACACAACCTTGTGCTTTAGTCGAACCTTCGGTTAAAGATGATTTTTGGAGCTGTGCGGAGGAAACGAAAAGGCTTACCGAGTTGAGCCACTTCATATCCGAGATATCCAACATGCCTCTACCCAAGAACATGCCCTATGTGGGTGAAAGGGCCTTTGCCCACAAGGTGGGGCGTGCACGCCTCTGCGGTAATGAAGCACTCGAGCACCTACGAACACATAGACCCTTCACTGGTAGGCAACAGGCGCAAGGTAACCGTATCTGACCT
>JBCNVH010000094.1:0-16646 GCA_039630295.1 Aquificaceae bacterium
ACCTTTCCAAGCATGCGGAGGCATACAGACAGCTCTCACTTCTGATGAGAAGACCACCGGGAAGAGAAGCCTACCCGGTGATGCTGCTACCTTCACTGGAGGGCTTGGAGCGTGCTGCCAAACTCAACGACGAGATGGGTCTGGCTCTCTTACCGCTCTTCCTATAATGGAGCACAAAGGCGGGCGATGTGGCAGCCTCTGTGCCCCACGACGTCCATCTCCATAACTGATGGTCAGGATGTAGCTGGAGGCGAAGCTTCAACAAGGGTGTGAGACCTGCCATAAATGTAGGTCTTTCGGTTTCCAGGGTGGGTGGTGCAGCCCAGATAAAAGCTATGAAGCAGGTGGCAGGAACTCTCAGGCTTGACCTTGCCCAGTTTAGAGAGCTTGAAGCCTTCGTGCAGTTTGCCTCCGAGCTGGACAAAGCAACCCAGCAGACCATAAACAGGGGTCTGAGGCTTGTGGAGCTCCTCAAGCAGGAACCCTATAACCCCATACCTGTGGAAAAACAGATAATAGCCATATATGCAGGAACAAACGGCTACCTTGATGACCTGCCTGTGAGCTCTGTAAGAAAGTTTGAAAAAGAGCTCTACACCTACCTTGACAAGGAAAGGGCGGAACTCCTCAAGGAGATAAGAGAAAAGAAGGCTCTGGATGACCAGTTAAAGGCAAAGATAGACCAGGCTCTTAAAGACTTCAAGTCCAAGTTCATTCCTTGAAGGTTTATGTAGGCTGTAGTGGGTTTTTCTACAGAGATTGGGTGGGGGTCTTCTACCCACCCCTCCTGAAAAGGGAAGATTATATAAGGTTTTATGCCAGATACTTTGAGGTGGTGGAGATAAACTCCTCTTTTTATAACTTCCCCAGCAGGGGGGCTATAAAGAGTATGCTCTCAAGAACTTCAAGCCTGCGATTTTCCTTCAAAGCCCACAGGAGTTTTACCCACATAAGGAGATACACCTCTGAGGAGGTGAAGAAGTTCCTGCATGCACTTGAGCCCGCCCTTGAGGAGGAGAGGTTTATAGCCCTCCTTTTCCAGTTTCCGGAGAGCTTTGGATACGGTGAGGAAAGCATGGGATACCTGAAAAAACTCTCCGAGGACTTCAGAGGTCTTTATAAGGTGGTGGAAGTAAGAAACAGAAGCTTTAAAAAGCAGGATTTCTACCAGATGCTGGAGGAGTTGGGTTTTTCTCTTGTCAACACGGATGCACCAAAGGGTGGTAGTTTTCTGGTTGGTCCCTGGGTAGGGATAGGGGCTATCAATTACATCAGATTTCATGGTAGGGACCCGGACAAACCTTACGACTATCTATACTCTTTGGAAGAACTTAAAAGGTTGAGAGATAAGGTCAAGAAACTGGGTAAGGGTGAAACCTACCTGTTTTTCAACAACACCACCAGGGGACAGGCAATCCTCAACGCCCTGCAGTTCAAACTACTTCTCGGTATAAAAACGGATATACCTCAGAGCCTTCAGAAGTCATTCAAAGAAAGAGAATGGGAATGATCTTAGTCAAGTATTGTCAAGTTTCTTAACAGAATTATATTTAACCGTATGAAGGAGATAAGCAGGAGTGCCAGGGAAATTCTGGAGAGGGCTCTTCAGGAGCATATGAGGGGGAACCTTCAGAAAGCAATAGAACTCTATCAGAAGTCTATAGAAATCCAGCCCACTGCAGAGGCTTACACCTACATGGGCTGGGCTTACAGTATGATGGGTGAGTTTGAGCGGGCTATAGAGCTCTGTCTTAAGGCTATAGAGATAGACCCGGAGTTCGGAAATCCTTACAACGACATAGGTTCTTATCTGATTGCTCTGGGTAGACTGGAAGAAGCGGCTCCCTGGTTAAAAAGGGCTATAAGTGCCAGAAGATACGAACCAAGACATTACCCCCATATGAACCTGGCAAGGCTATACCTGATGAAGGGTCAGTTTGAGGATGCTCTAATGGAGGTTGAAAACGCGATAAGGATAGCACCTGACTACGGGCCCGCCCGTGTGCTCAGGCATCAGATACTGGCTATGCTAAACTAATAACATGCCAAAACAGTCGGGAGAGCTGACGGTAGCTTACAACAGAGAGGCAAGGGCGGAATACGAGATAGTGGAAACCTACGAGGCGGGCATAGCTCTTGAAGGTCCGGAGGTTAAAGCCCTAAGGAACAGGCAGACCGTATCCTTCAAGGACAGTTTTGTAAGAATACAGGAGGGTGAGGCTTGGCTATACAACCTCTACATAGCTCCTTACAAGTATGCCACCATAAAACCTCCTGACCCCTTGAGAAAGAGAAAGCTCTTGCTCCACAAGAGAGAGATATTGAGGCTTTTTGGAAAAGTAAAGGAGAAGGGCTACACCCTCATACCCCTTAGGCTATACTTCAAAGAGGGAAGAGTAAAGGTAGAAGTAGCTCTGGCGAAGGGCAAGAAGGCTCACGACAGGAGAGAGGAGCTAAGACAGAGAGACTTAGAAAGACAGCTAAGAAGAGAGCTCAAGGAGGGAAAGATAAAGCTATAATAATCACCTGCAGGAGGGGTGGCCGAGTGGACGAAGGCGGGTGATTTGAAATCACCAGTGGGTTTAAAGCCCACCGGGGGTTCGAATCCCTCCCCCTCCGCCAAAACGCCAATCTCCGGCTTCTTTCCGCAATATTTAATGCGCGGACAATAGCCCGCTGGAAACATACTATACCTATGCTTGACTACGCAGTGGTTGGCGGTGGGATAGGTGGTGTTCTTGCCTCCGCTCTTCTTTCCTATATGGGTAGAGAGGTCATGCTCTTTGAGGCTCTTGATTACCTTGGAGGTTGTGCAGGAACCTTTCAAAGAAAGGGTTTCCACTACAACGCAGGTGCTGCCACCTTTGTGGGTGCAGAGGAAAACCTGCCAATAGGTAGCATAAGCAAATACCTGGGTGTAAAGCTTCCTGTAAAGCCTATAGACCCTGCTATGGTAGTATACCTGAAGGATAGAGTGATAAACAGATGGCGGGACAGGGAAAGGTCACTTTTGGAGATTGAGAGCTCCTTCCCCGGTATGGCTCACTCCGCTTTCTGGAAAAGGGTTTATTGCGTGAGCCAGTCTCTTTGGAACATGTGGTGTGACAGCCTGCCCTACCCGAGCCCCACTTCACTTCTCAAAAGTCTGGTGAAGCATCCTGTGGATTTTTTTTCCACCCTTCTCTGTAACTTTTTCAGCGCAAAACATGTGGCAAGGCTTTACCTGGGAAGGTTTAACTCCGACTATGAGCTCTTCCTGACCCACCACACCCTCATAACCGCTCAGGGCTTTCTCCAAGAGGTGCCCTTTTCGGTGGCTTCTCTCGGTTTCACCTACCCAAATCTTACAAACTACTATGCGGTGGGTGGAATGGGCAAGCTTTTGGAAGCCTTTGCAGAAAAGATAAAAAACATAAGCATGAAAACCAGAGTAAGGTCAATAAGAAAAAAACCCTGGGGTTTTCTCTTGGAAACAAGCAGAGGTAACTACGAAGCCAGAAGGGTCATCCTCAACACAACCATATGGAAGGCGGGAGAGCTCTTGGAAGAACTAAAAGACTTCTCTGAAAGGGCAAAGAAAAGGTATTCAAAGCTTTGGGGAGCCTTTACCATATACATGACGGTGGAGGGTGAAATACCGGAAGACCTCGCCCACCATCATTTTATACTACTTGAAGAGCCTATACCCTACACAGGCAGCAGGTCTCTTTTTCTTTCCCTCTCAGAGAAGGGCGACCCAATTCTAAGTAAAGATAACACGAGAAGTATAACCCTATCGACCCATACCAGACTTGAACTCTGGGAGGGACTTTCCAGAGAAGCCTACAGGGAAAAAAAGGAAAAAGCCACTGAATACTGCCTTGAGCTCCTTTACCAGCACCTACCCCTGCTGAGGAGTTTGAAAAAGGTCCAGATACTTACCGGCACACCCAGAACTTTTGAAAAATACACGGGCAGATACAGAGGTTCGGTAGGGGGCGTGCCAGTTACCAGAGAAAACTTTCCCTTCGGATACCCTTCACCCCTGACACCTGTGCCCGGCGTATACCTGGTGGGCGATACTGTCTTCCCAGGACAGGGCTGGCCAGGGGTAAGCATGGGTGTTATAAACCTGCTTAAGTTTATAGAAAAAGGCTTTGAGCTATGCTAAGGGTAAGACCCAGAGAGTGGTTCTACATACTTTCTCTTGCCCTGCTCCTTGGTTTTTCCATCTCCGGGTTTGTGGCAAGTCTTCAAGATGAGCAGGTCCAGCCTCTGGTCCTGCTGGGTCTAATCACTTCCTTTTACATATTTACCCTATCCTTGATTACCACCGAACTTAACAACCGCTGGTTCATAGCTTTTTTACCCACACCCCTCAAAACGCCCTTCAGCCTATTGCTTGCCTTTCTCTCCGGTTTTTGCGGAGCTCTGCTGGGTTATGTTAGCAACCAGGTCTTCCAGATTACCTCCATACAGTTACCTAAGGAGAAAGTTTACAGTCTCTCCTTCTTTATAGGGGTTATGACCTCCTCTTTAGGGTATCTGCTCTACAAGCTCCTGTGGCTTCAGCGGAAGGAAGAGGAAAATAGGAGGCTACTCCTTGAAGAACATCTGAGGAACCTTGAGGGTCAGATAGCACCCCACTTTATGTTTAACACACTTAACGCAGTGGCGGAGCTAATCCGGCAGGACAGAGAAAGGGCTGAAAGGGCTGTGCTCAGTCTGGCAAAACTTCTAAGAAAGAGCCTCCAGCTTGAGCCATACATAAACCTGAGAGAAGAGCTGGAGCTCCTCGAAGATTACTGGAGTTTGATGAGCTTGAGGTTCAGGGGTTCTATAGAGCTTGAGCTTGACATAGAGGAAGGTCTGCTTGACCTTAGAGTGCCCAAGTTCTCCCTTCAAGTGCTCGTAGAGAACGCATTGAAACACGGACTTGGATTGAAAGAGGGTTATGTAAGGGTAAGGGCGCGCAGAGAGGGTTCGAGGAGAGTAATTGATGTGGAGGACAACGGCTCTGGCTTTAGAGAGCTCAAAGAGGGCATGGGACTTACAAACTTGAGAGACAGGCTCGCCCTTTGCGGTGGAAAGTTAAGCCACAGGTCAGAAGGGGGTATAACAAAGTTTTCCATGGTTTTCAACGGAGAGTAAAAAAAGGGCTTTAAAGGGTAAAGGTTTGAGGTGCAGGAGGATGGGAAGAGAAGATAAAGTAATCAGAGTATAAACTAAAGGAGGTGTCAGCCATGCAACTACCAGAAGCCTTCAGGTTCATGAGGATAGGCTGGTGGATAGTTCACATAGTGGGCATAACTCTTGTTTTCCTGCTGGGTAGATGGACCGCATGACAAACAGCCACCACGCCTTGCCTTCTCCTGACGGGGTTTTCCCAGCCCCTCAGGAACCCTTTAAAAGCCTGCAGGGAGCCTATTTTCTTGGCTACGTGCCAAGAGTGGTAGCTCTGATGTGCGCCGGAGAAAACCCGCTGGTAATTGCCTGGCACATGCCGGTGAATAAAAAACCCTTCATCTATGCGGTAGCCATAGCAAAAGAAAATTACAGCCACAAACTCATAGAAGAGGGCTCAGACTTTACCCTGAATTTTGTCTCCGCAGAATACCTGGAGGACATGCTCATAGCAGGCAGATACAGAGGGAGCGAGGTAAACAAGTGGAAACTCTTTAAAAAACTAAAACCCCTAAAAGCCCATAGGGTAGAAGCCCTCATGGTGGAACAGGCTCTCTTAATTTATGAATGTAGAAAGGAAAGGGTCATAGACTTTCCCGACCACAGCCTTCTCATAGGTAATGTGGAGCTCCTGCATTACAGAAGAGGAAGGCTAAAGGCTCAAAAGGTTCAGTATCCCCTCCATATGGGCAGGTATTACTTCTCAAGAAACTCAAGGGTGTATATTTATAGGTGATGAAGAGAAGCCTCTACAGGTTTTCTGGCTTTTCCTTCTTTGCCCTCGGAACTATAGGCATATTTATTCCCCTGCTTCCTACCGTCCCTCTTTACCTGCTTGCGGTCCTGCTCCTTACCCATTCTTCCAAAAGGGATGTGGTAAGGCTTAAAAGGTTACCTCTTGTGGGTAAAAGGGTATACCCCTACATAAAAAGGTCTGTAAAATACCTGAAGTCATGGAGTATACGACCGCAAAATTCTTCCATCTTGTAGGCATCTTCTTGTGGGTGAGCTCCTCTTCCTCCCTCGGTCTTTTCATGCTTTACTCCATGCACAGACCTACCGGCTGCGACCAGCACATACTAAGAAACTTCTACAGGTGGATGACGAACATAGAAATCGGAGGTTTTCTTCTAGCTCTGGTTATGGGTCTCTACATGCTTCATCTTCTGGAATACAGGTTTGACATAGGGTGGCTTAATATAAAACTACCCCTGGTGCTGGGCGTGCTACTTCCCCTTGAGATGCTTAACTTCTGGTTTGTAAACCTCTACATTCCCAGGCACAGAGACAGGATGTTTGCCTACAGAAGATACGACCTTTTCAACCTTCTGATTGCCCTCCCTCTTATCTTAGTTTCTTTCCTTGTGGTATACCTCGCAGTTGTCAAGCCATGAGAGCGGTGTATCTCTTTAAGAGAGACCTTAGGCTGGAGGACAACAGGGCTTTAGTTTCTGCCCTCGCAAGCGGAGGAGAAATCCTGCCCCTTTTTGTTTTTGACACTCAGATAATAGAGGACCTTAAGGCGGAGGGTGAAAGGCTGAACTACGCGGTAAGAGCGGTGGAGGAACTTTCAAAGAGGATAAAACTCTACTGCCTCTATGGCAGAACGGAGGAAGTTTTGAAGGAAGTTTTTCGGTTATACAAACCCACACACCTTTATACCACCCTGTCTCACAGCTGGAGTGGTAAGGAGAGAAATGAAAAGATAAAGAGAGTATGCAGAGATTATGGCGTGGAGTATACAGAGGTCTTTGAAAACTTTTTGGCACCGCCGGAGGAGATACCACCCCGCAAGGTTTACACCCACTTTTACAGAGAGTGGTTAAAAAGGCTGGACCTGCACCAGTCCTGTGTAGACAACTTCAGGGTACCCCACCTGCCCCTGCCCACCCTTGAACAGGTAAAACCCTTCCTTAAACTTTCACCCTTTTCCTATTTTGACCCACAGGAATGTAGGGAGAGGCTTGAGGGGTTTTCCTTTGAAGACTACGAGGAAAGGAGGAACTTCCCAGGAGAAAAGGGCTCTTCAAGGCTTTCACCCTGCATAAGGTTCGGCATACTCTCTCTGAGAGAGATATTCCTGAAGGCTCAGGGCAGGAGCGAGCAGTTTATAAAGGAGCTTGCCTGGAGAGAATTCTGGTATCATATAGCACTGCATTTTCCACAGGTCAGAGACCTGGAGTTTCAGGAGAAAAGAAGGGGTATACTTTGGGAAAACAGGGAAGAACACATAAAAGCCTTTATAGAAGGCACCACCGGCTACCCGATAGTGGATGCAGGCGTGCGACAGTTAAGAACAGAAAAATGGCTTCACAACAGGGTAAGGATGATACTGGCGAGCTTCCTTACCAAGGTCCTGCTGGTAGACTGGAGGATAGGTGAAGCCTTCTTTAAGGAGCACCTTCTGGACTACGATGAGGTTGTGAACATAGGAAACTGGCAGTGGAGCGCCTCCGTAGGTGCGGACCCAAAGCCCTTCAGGCTCTTTAACCCCATACTTCAAGCTCAGAGATACGACCCGGAGTGTGTCTACATAAAAAGATACCTACCGGAGCTGTCAAACTTGCCCTGCCACATGCTTCAGGACCCCCTTAGCCACAGACTACCCTACCATAAACCCATCCTAAACTACTATGAGCGTGTGTCTGTGGCAAAGAGGCTCTATGGTATGGCTTCTGAGAAAAGTAAAAGCTAAAGGTTTAGGTAGTCTCTAAGCGCCTTTGCGCCTTCTCTGCTGGTTTTGAGAGTTTCATTTATCTCCTTAAAGACTATCACATACTTGCTCTGTTCCACACTTTTAAGCTCTCTTACCTTGTTGAGGTTCACAAGATAGGACCTGTGCACTCTAAAGAAGTTGTAAGGTCTTAACCGCTCTTCCACTTCGTAAAGCTTTTTGCTGAGAGGAGAGTCTCCTTCTTTGTTCTTGACACTTACCTCACCCATCTCCGCCTGCACATAGTATATATCCTCCGGGTTCAGAAAGAGAACCTTGTTCCCTATCCTGGCAGGTATTATAGGACGCTCTGCCTTTATAAAGCTCATGAGCTGGTTTACATTGTTTTTTTTCTCAAAAACCCTGTCTATGGCTTCCTTCAGGTCTTCTTCCGAAAAGGGTTTGAGCAGATAATCCACTGCAGAGATTTTAAAAGCCTCAAGGGCATACTCACCGTAGGCAGTGGTAAATATCACATAGGGTTTTAGCCCAAAAGACAGAACTTCTTTCGCCAAGTCTATACCGCTACCATCGGAGAGCCTGATGTCTAGGAAAAGAACCTCCGGTTTTAACTTCTCTATGGCTTCCAGCGCCTCTCTATAGGTGCCCGCCTCGCCCAGGACCTCAAGCCTCCCATCCTGAGAAAGCATCCTTCTGAGCCTTTGCACCGCAATAGGCTCATCCTCAACTATGAAAGCTTTCATGTTTACTATAATGCGCCAAGCACGCTAAATTTTATATGAGATTTTTTACCGTTCATTGAAAAGGAGGGCTCCCCCAGAGGGAAGAGCCTGAGCCGGATTCAAACAATTTTCAAAATTGATAGGTGGCGCTTACATAAAAGCTTCTGCCAGGTTCAGGAACGCGTGCACCTCTGAAGGGATGGCGTATGTAAGAGAAGTGCTCAAAGTATCTTTTGTCAAGAAGGTTTTCCACACCCGCGTTAAGAGTAAAGCCCCTGTAGTTAATCCCCGCCTTCAGGTTCAGGATAGCCCAGCCGGAGGTTCTCTGCTCACCCAGGTCGCTGTCTACCCTGCTCTGGGTGGCGGTGGCTATTGTCTCACCTTCCACAAACCACATGCCAGTGTCATACCTGAGACCTATCCTGCCCTTCAGAGGTGGCACCTCTGCCACATCCTTATCGTTCATGTTTATGGCAGGTTTTCTGTCTTTTCTTCCTTCCGTGTAGCTGGCACCCCCAGAGAGGAAGAGGTTGCCCCATATGTTGTAGGTAGAACCAAGTTCAAAGCCCCAGAAGATGGCATCCGTGTTGGCGTAAGTGTTGGCGTTGTTGCGTCTGTTCATAGTGATGTAGTCCTGAACGAAGCTGAGGAAGACAGTAGCCTTTGTGAGAGACTTCTTGCTCTGATGTTTTATACCCAGGTCCAGCTCCGTGTTTCTGGAAGGTTTAAGGCGGGGGTTTCCTACCCAAGGCTGCTGTCCGCCAGGCAGGTATGTATACCTTTCTTGAGGGTCTGGCACCCTTACGCTGTGTCCAAGACCTGCAAAGAGCTCAACCTCCGGTGTAAGGGTGTAGAAGAGCTGGGCGCTACCAGAGGGGTAGGTGTCTCTCTTTGAGGTGCTTCTCGTGCCGTGCACCGTGTTGTATAGGTTTGTGTTGAACTCCGGTGAGGTGCTTCCGTCGCGGGCACCTACCTGGCTCTCTGTGGTGTCAAGCCTGAGCCCCGCCACGAGCCTTATGTTCTTACTCAAGTTTTTCTCATATTCTCCGTATACTCCTATGTTTGTTATGTCCACGTCAGGTATCATATGGACGGGTGTGTAGGGATTGGCACCCGTATACATCCTTCTGTAGTTTACCGCTTCCCAGTTTCTCCGGTAGGCTTCCAGTCCGAGGGTAAAACCGCCTATCTTGCCCTCTATCCTTCCACCGTAGGTCCTGGTGTCTGCATAGGTTCTCATAGAGTAGGGTCTGGGCATGTTGTCGGAGGAAACTCTATACTGGTCTGTCATGTCGTGCTTGACCTGAGTAAAGTAGAACTGGAGCCTTAACCTGTTTTTTATGCTGTAGGTAAGGTTTAGCCTGTCCGTGTTATCGTATATGGCGTCCATCCTGAGAGCTGGGTATAGCACATGGTCCGCTTCCTGTCTCGTGTAAGCCACCTCAAACTCGTGGTTTTTAACAGGAGAAAAGCCAAACTTTGCCCAGTAGGTGTTTATCTCAAAAGCTCTTGAGTTTACCTTCTCCGGTCTGTAAGCGGAGTTGGGTGGGGGGTGCTGGGCGGAATACTGGGTTACCCGCCTTCCATCTCCATCCTTGTAGGGTTTTGAATACCTGTGAGAATAACCCACAAGTCCGTAAAAATTCTCATCTCTGTAAGAGACCACAGGAGAGAGGTTTCTGTAGTCAAAGGAGCCAAGGGTGACATTTAGTTTGAGCCTGAAGCCCTTTTCCGGTTTTCTTGTTATGATGTTTACGAGACCACCCAGAGAACCTTGGTGCTTTATGTCAAAGGGTCCCTTTATGATTTCAATCCTTTCCACCTCCGAAAAATCCACGTGGAAGGCTGGGGGGTCCATCCTGTTGGGGCAGGCGCCATGAACTTCCGTGTCGTCAATCAGGACGTTGATGTTATCCCTCTGGAAAGCCCTTATGACCGTATCGTTGGCTATAACCCCTTTTCTTACCTTGTTGATGCCTTCAATTTTCTGAAGGGCTTCACCCACATCCTTTGCAAAGGATTCGCGAACCTCTCTCACCTCAAGGCTCTCTTTAAAGGTTTCCCTCTTGCCCTTGACTTCCACCTCCTTCAGGAGCAACTCCTGAGAGAAGGCGGGAAGGCTAAACAATGCGGTCAGTAGTGTTAGTTTTTTCATTACTTTACCTCCATAATATTGTGATATTAACAATTTTATAGCAAAATATGAGATATGTCAATATGAGCTTGAGAGAAATAAAAAAGGGGGCACTGTCGTGCCCCCCTTCCGGTCAGATTGTAAATGTTACCAGTTGAGTATCCTTACCCTCTCCTCGGAGAGTATGCCGAAGATGAGCTCCGGAGAAGCGAACTCCGCACCCTGCACCAGCTCCTTCACCTTAAACTGCTCTGCGCACCTGGGACATACAAAAACCAGACCACCCTGCTTTATGAACTCCTTCAGCTGGTTTACAGCGGGGGTAGGCTTTGCTTTGGCATCCGCAAGCTTAACACCTTCCGAGTTGAGCCATACTATAGTCTCGTTTCCCCTTTTGAGAGAAGTCATGGCAAAATTGAGCGCCATCACAGGGTTCTGTCCCTTGTCGGTGGTGATGTTAATGAGTATTGATATGTTGTCTTTAAAATGGACCACCTCTTTACCCTTCCCTTCCTCCTTCTTGGGGCTTGCATAACCCCCTGCAAACATGGCAGAGATAAACAGAAGACCAAGGAACAAGCTGACCTTTCCCTTCATCTTTCACCTCCTTAGTTTTTGAGAACATACTATCAAAGAATTGTTAAGATTTGGTTAAGGTTATCAGCTTTTGTAAACCTTTCTCCGGAACAGGTCTCTGGGTGATAGAAGTCTTTCAAGGAAAAGCTTGCCTTCCAGATGGTCCATCTCGTGCTGTATCACCACGGCCTCAAAACCCTCCGTCTCAAACTCCACCTTCTTACCCTTTACATCAAAAGCCTGAACTTTTATCCAGTAATGTCTTTTCACATTGCCCGTGTAATCTGGGACGCTCAGGCATCCCTCTCTTACCGTGAACTCTCCCTCTTTCTGAAGTATTACAGGGTTAACTAAAACCATAAGCCCGTGGCTTACCTTGTTTTCCTTATGCTTTGAACTGGAAGTGTCCACCACTATTATCCTCTTGTGAACGCCCACCTGTGGAGAGGCGATGCCTACACACCCAGGAGAGGTCTTCATGGTGTGGATAAGGTTCTGCGCGAATTCCTCAAGTTTTCTGTCAAAGCTCACCACCTCAAGGGAAGGAAGCTTTAACCTCTCATCGGGGTAGGTAAGTATAGGAAGTTTCTTCACAGCCTTTCCTCTTCCTCCCTTTCAAAGCTTATATCTACCCCAAGAGACTGTCTTACCTCTTCAAGACCCTCTCTTAGAGCCTCCTCCCAGTCTTCTCTACCCTCCACTTCCATAACCATCACATAGAGCCCACCCCTCTTCTCCGTCCTCAGGTCACTTATGTTGAAACCGAGGCTCGCAAGTTTTGATGTGACCCCATAAACGATGCCGGGTTTGTCAGACCCGAAGACCACTATGCGGTATATAGCCTCCGCCTGAGGATAGAGCACATCCTCCAGCTCTCTGCAAACCATAAAGAGCTCAAACTCCTGACCTATTTCCTTAAGGCTCTGGAGCACCTCCTCCGCACTTATATCTCTGTCCGAGCCTACTATAAGCATTATGGTAAACTCGCCGTTCAGCCTTGTCATGGAAGAATCCTCAAGGTTCATACCAAGCTCATAAAGTGCCTTTGATACCCCTGCCACTATGCCCGGTCTGTCCCTCCCGAAAAGGGAAAGTATAAAAAACCTCATACCAAGATTTTAAAGCATCTACTCACAATCCACCACAGGATAGCTAAAGGGTGGGATATTCACTTCTCCGTAGGGTGTTCTAACAGGGTTTTCCAGTAATCTATTTATCAGTCTGAGCCTGTCCTCAAGGCTCTGAAGGGGCATGCAGTAAATCTTTGCCAGCTCTTCCAATTCTGGAGCTCTGCCGAGCACTTTTGCCAGCCTTCTGGCTAAGACAAACACCTTCTGGTCTATCTCGGGATAGATATCCTTTATGTATGTGACCACATCGTATGAATAGACCACCACCCTGTGAAGCTTTGCCATAACCTGAACCATCTGCTCCACTGTTGTTTGTTCGTAGGTGCTTATCTGACCATCAAACAACAGCCCTGCCACGAGCTTACCCCCAATCTCCTGAGCATGGTATACACAGTAAGTCTCCGGCACCTCCTCCCATCCCTGCTCCATTGCCACCGTAAGAAAGGCACCCATGGCTTCCTCTCTACTCTGGAATATGCCCAGAAGGTTGTCAAAGTTATCCTCTGGTATATCCGCTATAAGGAGGTAACAGTCGTCGAAGTTTTTTCCTTCAAAGCGGGGAGAAATTTCCTGCCAGCTTGCGAAGGGCTCGAGAATGCTGGGGTTTTCTGGTGCTTCTCTGAAGAGCTTCTGCACTTTCATACTTGCCTCCTTTCTGTGGTATAATTATAAAGCTTAAAGACCTCATGGAGGTAGCGGGTTGAGCATTCTTGTGGAGCTTGCCAGCAGAGCAAGGGAGGTAGGTGGGGTAAGGGTTTACAAAAGAAATGTGGAAAGGGTGCTCTCCGCCCTTTTTAGAAGCGGTGATTTCTGGGAGATAGTGGATATGGCCGACCTTCCTGTGCCTGCAGCTTCGGGCATAGTAAAGACCCTCGTGGAAAAGGGGATTGCCTTTATAGATGACGAGGAAAACATAAGGCTAACCCAGAAAGGTCTTGACCTGGTGAAGGAGCTGGGTGTGGAAGCCTACAGAGATTATGTGTGTCAAGCCTGTGAAGGTCGGGCATCCCCTTCTATGCGGACATAGACTTTTACAGAGAGTTTCTTCAGGTTACCAGAGATAGACCAAAGGCTATAAGAGACTATGACCAGGGTTCTGTAACGCCGGAAACCACCATAGCGAGGGTGCTCTTTATGGACTCAAGGGGTGACCTCAGGAACAAAAACATCCTCGTTCTGGGTGCGGAGGACGACCTTACAGGTCTTGCGGTTGCCCTCTCAAGGAAAGCAAAAAACGTGCTTGTGATTGACATAGACAAGAGACTGATAGACTTTGATAACCAGATATTCAGGGAGCTGGGTATTGACAATGCGAAGGCGAAGGTGTGGGACCTGAGAAACCCCTTTCCCGAGGAGATACTGGGGCAATACGACGTCTTTGTCTCCGACCCACCCGAGACCTTGCCCGCCTTCAGGGCTTTCATAGGCAGGGGTATAGCCACCTTAAAGGAGGACGGCGGTGTAGGTTACTTCGGTCTCACCCTCAGAGACTCCTCTGTCTTCCGCTGGAGAGACTTTCAGGTTTCTCTTACCACCGAATTTGGTGTTGCCATAACAGATATAGTGCAGGACTTTAATGCCTACATTACCTGGGACTACCATCCGGAGACAAAGGCGGCGGAGGTTGCACCTGTCAAAAGACAGCCAAAGGGCGTATGGTATAGGTCCGCCTGGTATAGGATTGAAGCCCTGCCGGGCTTTAAAAGGTGGAACGACCCCATATCCGACGATGTCTTTTATCTTGACGAGGAGGGCTCAACCACATAGATTTAAACGCGGGGCAGGAGGGTCAGGCTACAGCTCTCTCAGTTCCTCCCTTGTGATGTAGTGTTGAAGCCTCTCTATCTTTCTTGCCCTACCGCTTAGTTCATCTACTTCCACCAACACCGCGTTGACCACCACATCCTCCTTTTCCTCCACCTCATACTTCTGTGGTATGCCCGTGATAAACCTGTTTATGGCTTCCTGTGGCTTCATACCTATGGCGGAATACCAGCAACCTGTCATACCCACATCGCTCACATAGGCGGTTCCCTTTTTGAGTATTATCTGGTCAGCGGTCGGAACATGCGTATGAGTGCCGTAGACCAGGCTTGCCCTTCCATCCGCATAGATGCCAAAAGCCCACTTCTCTGAAGTGGTTTCTCCGTGAAAGTCCACAAGTATAATGGATGTTTCTTTTGAGAGCTCCTCCTGTAGCCTGTCAAAGAGTAGAAAGGGGTTATCAAGGTTTGAGTCTAAAAGAGACCTGCCCATAAGGTTTATAACCGCAAACCTGTAGCCCTTTTTCTCAAAAACCCCATAGCCCACACCCGGCACGCCCTGAGGGTAGTTGGCGGGTCTTAGAAGCCTGTCCGCCTGGTCTATAAAGCTGTAAACTTCCTTTTTGTCCCATATGTGGTTTCCCGAGGTCATCACATCCACACCCATGGAAAGGAGTTCTTCGTAGACCTTTTTTGTTATTCCAAAACCACCTGCGGAGTTTTCCACATTTGCCAGCACCACATCCGCAAGCTCTCCGTATCCAGAGAGAAAATACCTCAGCGCCTTCCTTCCTGGCTTGCCTATAAGGTCTCCAAAAACGAGTATCTTCATACTACTTCATCAGATAATAGAGCATAAGAGGGTAATGGTTTCCAAGACCTTGAAAGTCCTCCTCCATGAGCCTTCTGATAAAGCCCCTTCTGTCTTCCATGTAAAAGACCCTTGCCCCGGGAGCTTTTGCCAGCTGCCTTGCCCTGTTTATGGCATCCTGCAGGTTTCCCAGCTCGTCCACAAGACCCAGCTCCTTTGCCACTCTGCCCGTGAAAACCCTGCCGTCCGCCACTTCCCTGAGCTTCTCCTCTCCTATCTTTTTTGACCTGTATTTCAACACCGCCTGAAGGAACTGCTCGTAGGCATCTTCCACGGTTTTTTGTAAGTATTCCCTTTCCTCCTCCGAAAGGCTTCTAAAGGGTGAGAGTGTATCCTTGAACTTGCCTGTCTTTATGGCAGTAGTCCTTATACCTAACTTTTCAAGGAGGTCCTTCAGCTCCGTGTGCTGGACTATGACACCTATACTGCCAGTTATGGTGCCCGGGTTGGCAAAGATTACATCCGCAGGTGCGGAGATGTAGTAGCCACCGGAGGCGGACACGTTACCCATGGAGACTAAGAGGGGCTTTCCCGAACTCTTAAAGTCCTCCAGAGCTCTGTATATTTCCTGAGAAGCTCCCACCGAGCCACCAGGGCTGTCTATCCTCAGAACCAGAGCCTTGACGCTTTTGTCCTCCTTAGCCTGTTGCACCCTTGCCACAATCCTGTCGGGCTCTATCAGGGCACCCTTGACCTTTATAACCGCCACGCGGTCACCCACCGGTAGCCTTGAAAGAAGAGAACCAAGAAAGCCAAACACCAGTAATATTATTACAAACAGAAAGAGTCTTTTAAGCCACTTTTTCATGCCTTTTCTCCCTCAAAAGCCACAGGGCAAGTATAAAAGAGAGGACAACCATAGACAGGGCTATAAGCTGGTTCCAGGTAAGACCAAGACCGGATATGGGTGGTGTTACACCCCTGAAAAACTCAAGAGAAAACCTTAGAAGACCATAAAGGAGCATGTAGAGGGAGAAGATAGAGCCATCAAAGGGCTTTTTTCTGTAGGTGAGGAGCAGGAGGACAAAGATAAGAATAAGACCGAGGAACTCCATGAGCTGGGTAGGGTATAGAGGCATGTAAGGGGGTGCTACTGCACCGGGAGGAAAGACGAGGTAGAAGAAGGGAAACCTTACGGAGAAGTGAAGCCCGGGAAGAGCCTCGCCATCTACAGGAAAAGGCTTTCCGTAACAACAGCCTGCGGAGGTGCATCCGAGCCTGCCAACCGCATGGGCTATGCTGAGAGCTACCACTGCCATGTCTGCAGTTTTCCAGAAGGGCAGTTTATACCTGAAGATACCAAAAAGAACACCCACCACACCACCTATGAGCCCTCCAAAGAAGGTCATGCCACCGTTCCATATGGCAAGGATATCCCTAAAACCCTCCACCTGCTCGGGATGTTCTATCACATAAGAGAGCCTGCCTACCACTATACCCAGAAGGAGAGCAAAAAGCAGGGTGTTTTCCAGATGGTTTGGGTTCATACCTTCTCTTCTGGCAAACTTAAGCAGAAGCCAGTAGGCTATGAAGGCACCGAGAGCCACCAAAAAGCCGTAGGTGTATATCTTCACGCCGAATATCTCCAGAAGCACGGGATACATGCCTAAAAT
>JBCNVH010000095.1:0-5748 GCA_039630295.1 Aquificaceae bacterium
AGGGTGGACAAGGCGGACCTGGGCAAGGTTATAGGCAGGGGTGGTCGTATAGCCAGGTCTCTGAGAACCATCCTTTCCTCCATGGGTAGGAAGATAAACAAAAGGGTAGTTCTTGAAATACTTGAGTAGTTTATAATAATCTTCCATGGGAAGGACCATAAAGATGGCCAAGTCCCCCATGGAGGGGCATCCTGATAAACTGGCGGACCTCATAGCGGATGCCCTGTTGGATGAGTTTCTTTAAAAAAGACGCTTACAGCAGGGTCTCCATAGAGATACTCCTTCTTTCAGGCATCAACCTTGTGGCGGGTCATGTGTCCACGGAAGGCTATGTGGACATACCCGGTGTGGTCAGGAAAACCATAAAGGAAACGGGCTACAGCAGACCAGAACATGGTTTCGATGCGGACTCCTCCGCGGTTATAACCTCCATAGAGGAGCAGAGCCCTGAAATAGTTCTTGGTATATCCTCCGAGGGAGCAGGAGACACAGCCACTGTTGTGGGTTATGCCTGCAAGGATACCCAGAGCTACATGCCCCTTCCCATAAGCCTCGCCCATGCGCTTTCAAAAAAGGTCTCCGAGCTAAGGAAGTCGGGAAAGGCACCCTTTTTACGCCCCGACGGTAAAGTGCTTATAACCGCAGTTTACGAAGAGGACAAGCCTCTTTTTGTCAAGGATGTTATCCTCTTCTGCCAGCACGACCCGGAGACCTCTCTCGAGAAACTAAGAGACTTCTTGATAGAAGAAGCGGTCAGAAGGGTTGTGCCTCCCTCTCTTTTACAGAAGGAGACAAGAATCCTCGTCAATCCCTCCGGCAGGTTTGTGCTTGGAGGACCTGCGGCGGATGCGGGTCAGACGGGGAGGAAAATTGTCTCCGATGCCTATGGAGATGTGGCTTACTCGGGTGGTAGTGCCTTCTCCGGAAAAGACCCAACCAAAACGGACAGGACTGCTTCCTACATGGCTCGTATGATGGCAAAACATGTGGTGGCTGGAGGTCTTGCGGACAGGTGTATGGTTCAGATGGCTTACGCCTTTGGTATGAGCGAGGTTATAGCCTTTGACATAGAAACCTACGGGACGGAGAAGTTAGAAAAGGAGAGAATAAGACAGAGGCTCCTTGAGGTCTTCCCCACAAACCCAAAAAGGATGATAGATTTTCTTGACCTGAGGAAACCTATATACAAACAGACCGCCTGCTACGGACACTTTGGAAAGGAAGAGCTCCCCTGGGAGAAGCTCACAAGGATTGAGGAGTTTTCAGAGCTCAAGTAGAAGGTCGAGGTAGACCGCACCACCAAAGGCGCACACATCCCTACCAAGGTTCTTGTATAGCCTGTCATATCTTCCACCACCAGCCACAGGCTGACCTATACCCGGATGGTAAAATTCAAAGACAAGACCGGTGTAATAGCCCTTTGGTCTTATCTCCGAAAGGTCAAAGACCACCTTGAAACCTCTTAACCTCCGGGCTACTTCTCTTAGCCTTTGACAGTGCTGGGAAAAGTCGGGGTATTTTCTTTCAAAGTTCTGGAGCACTTCAGGTCCTCCATGAGCAAGGAGCAGGTCTTTAAGGGGAGAGACCCTCTGTCCTAAGGAGAAGTTCTTCTCCATTAGAGCTCCTCTGTAAGCCTCTCCGTATTCTACCAGCAAACCTTCAACCACTGCCACATGACCGAGGCTCAGGGTAAGCCCTTCCATACCGCAGGCTTTCAGGTAGTCTCCTATAGACTGGAGAACCTCCACCTCCGCCTCCAGAGTAGGGTCTCCCAGAAGCTCCACACCTACCTGATAGCTCTCGAGCTCTCCACCCGGTGAGAAGGTGTTACCCCAGTAAAAAACCTTAAGGGGTAAAGGAAGTTCTCTCTGGAGGCTCAGGAAACGGGCGAGGCTCAAAGTCCAGTCCTTCCTCAAACACAACAAACTTCCGTCCTGAAGGCTACCAACCACAAAGGGGGCTTCCCCGTAAAGTTCCTGACTGTATACCTCAAGAGAGGGTAGCACCATATAGCGGTAATCCTTAAAGACCTCACAGGCTTTTATAAAAAAGTTCTTAAGCTTCTCAGAATCCTCAAAGTTGAAAAACCTTTCATGAGGCGGTATCACCTTCATAAGCCTAACCTGTGCAGAAACCTACTTTATCAGTTCACCCATCTTGAATATGGGCATGTAGAGGGCTATTAGTATTGCTCCGACCGCACCGCCTATGAAGACTATAAGCATGGGCTCTATAAGCTTTATCATGCCTTCCACCGCCTTATCAAATTCATCCTCGTAAAACCTGGCTATGGTGTCGAGCATGTCATCAAGCCTACCCGTGTCCTCTCCTACCCTTACCATGGCTATTATAAGTTTTGGAAACATGCCGGTTTTATCCAGAGCTCTATACATGGGTTCTCCTTCGATTACACCCTTTTTTGCAGATTCAATCGCCTGTTTTATAACCACATTACCAGTTACCTGACCTGCTATCTCAAAGGCTCTTTCAAGAGCTACACCGCTGGAGAAGAGAGTTGCCATGGTTCTTGCAAACTTTGCCATTGTGCTCTTCATAACAAGCTCACCCATTTTTGGTGCCCTGAGCATCAAGCTATGAACTAACTTTCTGAATTGATAGTTGGTTCTCATGAGAAGCCTAAATATAAAAATAAAACCCACTAAAAAAGCAAAAAGGTATGGTAAGCCAGACCTGAGCGCATTAGAGGCGGAGATAAGCATCTGGGTAGGAAGGGGGAGTTCCCCGCCGAAAGATGCGTAAATTCCTGCAAAAGTGGGGACAAGAAAGTAAAGTATACCTGATATTATAGCTGTAGCCACTATCAGCACAAAGGTAGGGTAGAAGGCGGCGCTTTTTATCTTACTCTTTATCATTGCCATCTTTTCGTAGTAATCCGCAGCCCTTATTAAAGCCACGTCGAGGTTACCCGTTTCTTCACCAACCCTCACCAGATTGACTATAAACTCGGGAAACACTGCGGGAAATTCCATCATAGAGTTGGATACAGGCTTGCCTTCACTAACCATCTGGGCAACCTTTTTGCCGGCCTCTGCGAGCCTTTTATCAGGTAGCTGTTCACCGAGGATGTTAAGTCCATCTATGAGGTTTAAGCCTGCATTTATCATCGTGCCCAGCTGTCTGCAAAATATGGAAAGTTCCCTATCCTTTACCCTACCACCCCCCAGAATAGGAAGGGTAAAGGGCTTCTTCTCCTTTTCCTCTTCCTTGTCCACCCTTGTTATCTCTATCAGGTTCAGACCTTTCTGCTGCAGCTCTGCTATAAGAGCTTCCTCGGTAGGGTAACTCTCTTCCCTTTCTACAAAGGAGCCTCTTTCGTCAAAAGCTCTATACCTGAACTTTGGCATGGCTTAAACTTTTCCAAACATTCTTTCAAGCTCTTTTGTGTCGGGTGAATACTTGAAGGCATCTTCCATGGATATAAGACCTGCCCTGTAAAGCCCATAAATAGACTGGTTCATGGTTTGCATACCTGTCTGAGCCTGTCCGCTTTGCATTAGGGAGTATATCTGCTGGAGCTTGTTTTCTCTCACCAGGTTTCTGATTGCGGTGTTGGGTATCATCAACTCGTAGGCGAGAACCTTACCCCCACCTATCCTGGGCAGAAGCCTCTGAGATATAACACCCTGAAGCACAAAGGAGAGCTGTATCCTTATCTGTTCCTGCTGTTCTGGCGGGAAAACATCTATTATTCTGGTAATGGTGGATATGGCGGTGTTGGTGTGTAGAGTTCCAAAAACTAAGTGCCCCGTCTCAGCTGCGCGAAGGGCTATCTCAATAGTTTCCAGGTCCCTCATCTCACCCACCAGTATCACGTCCGGGTCTTCTCTGAGGGCCGCTTTCAGGGCGTCCGCAAAGCTATGCACGTCCTCTCCAAGCTCTCTCTGGTTCACTATGCTTTTTCCATGCTGGAAGACATATTCTATGGGGTCTTCCACGGTTATTATGTGATGAGGGAAGTTTTGATTTATATAGTTTATAAGGGCTGCAAGGGTTGAGGTTTTTCCCCGAGCCCATAGGTACTGTGACAAGACAGAAACCCCATACTCCTATTGCAAAGGATAGGACTCTGTCAGACCCAGTTCCTTTATATCCATTATTTTGTGAGGTAATCTCCTGAAACCACAGCAATTGACCCTCTGGAAAAACACGTTTGCCCTGAACCTTCCTATGTCTTTGACTCCAAAGGAAAAATCCACTTGATTTTTCTCTTCCAGAGTTTTTCTGTGTCTTTCGGACATAACAGAATAGGCGAGCTTTTGGGTCATGTCTGGGGTGAGAATGGGGTATTCCATGAGCTGAACAATCCTTCCGTCTATACGCAGCGCCGGTCTTGCACCGGCGGTTATATGTATATCTGAAGCCCTTGATTGGACAGCCCTCTGAATTATATCCGAGAGCTTAATTTCACTATAAACACCAGCTACCTTCTCCGTAGGTGTCACCTTAACCTCCTTTTTATTTAAATATAATACACCATCCGGGATTTTGAAGTGTATAACATAAGTAGGTGGGTATGGTATAGAACATAGCTGATGGAGGCGGGCAAGGGAAAGTTTAAGAAGAGGGCTCTCTTTTTCTACAGGAGGTCAAGTTTCATACTATAATTTAAAAGCATGAAGGTAAAAAGCTATCTTCTCACGCTGACCTTTTTTGTTTTCACCCTTTCCTGCGGTGCCATTACAAAGGAAGACCTTGAAAAGAGGGCTGCCAGTTTAGAGAACAGGATAGCCCAGCTCGAGGAGAAACAGAAGCTACTTGAGGAGAGAAGCCTCAGGACAGAGGGCAGGGTGGACACCCTCTCTGAGAACCTGGCGAGCATAAGGCTTGACCTTGAAAGGCTGAAGTTAAAGGGGACAAACCCACAGGAAACAGCCCTCAAACTGCCTGAACCAAGGAAAGAGCCATCTCCACAGAAGCAACAGGAGGCTTCAGCAAAACAGGAAGCTCAACTTCCCCCAGAAGGTCATCAGAGGGAATATGAGGAGGCTTTAAAGTTTTATGACCTGAGGCAGCTGAACCAGGCCAGAGACAAGTTCATAGAGTTTATAAAAAAATATCCGAGGACACCCCTTACGGATAACGCCTACCTCTGGTTAGGGGTAGTATACAGGGACCTTGGGGAAACCACTAAAGCGGAGGCGGTCTGGCTCACCCTTGTGGAGAGGTGCCAGAAGAAGGAAATGGTGGACTGTAACAAGGCACCCTCCGCCCTACTACAGCTGGCAAGGCTCCATGAACAGAGAGGTGACAGTCAGAAGGCAAGAGAATTTTACGAAACCATATTAAGGGACTATCCTCTTTCAGAGGAGGCAAGCCTTGCAAAGGCAAAACTGGGCAGATGATATGAAGGTGCCTAAACACCTGGCAGTAATCATGGACGGAAACGGCAGATGGGCGAGAAAAAGGGGCTTGCCCAGAATAGCGGGCCACTATGAAGGCGTAAAGAGGGCGGAGGAACTGGTAGAAGCCTGTATAGAGCTCGGTATAAGATGGCTGACGCTGTTTGTCTTCTCCACGGAGAACTGGAAAAGACCTGAAAGCGAAGTAAAGGCTCTCATGAGGCTTCTGGAGGGCTACCTCAGGGAAAACCAGGAGAAACTAATTAGAAGGGGCATCCGTGTTTCCTTTATAGGTCGACGCGACAGGATACCCTCAAGCCTTCTGAAGGAAATGGAAAAAGTAGAAGGGTTAAAGCCTCGGGGGGAAAAGCTTCATGTGTTTCTTGCG
>JBCNVH010000096.1:0-6006 GCA_039630295.1 Aquificaceae bacterium
CCCTTATCATCCTAAGAGAAAGGTTCGCATAGTGGCAGTGAACGCCCACAAAGATACAGGCTTCTATCTTGTTATGAATGGTTAAGTTGGGATGGTTTGGGTTTGTCCGCCTCCGGGTCTATTTTGGGATACTTGGGTCTGTAGTCGGGCATGGGTATTATCCTGCAGTTGGGTATCTCCATGGCAAGCTCAGAGCACCACCTTGCTTTTCCATTGCTCCAGCGTTCCAGCCCCACAGGACCAGTCAGCAGGGGGAATATGGTGGGGTTTCTCCTGGTGAGCATAGCCTTTGCAGCCTCTCTCATGGCAGTCTCTCATCCCACGAGCTTTCCGTAAGAGAAGAGCTTTTCCGGGTGGTGGCAGTTCCACTCCTTCAAAGGCTCCAGGGGTCCTAACCTGCAGGACCTGGCAAAAACTTCCATAGGCATGCCTAACCTCCTTTAGTGGGTTATCAAAAAATTAGCATGAGCTTAAAGCCTGTCAAGGGGAAATTATATGATAAAAATCATTTCTTTTTCTTCCCCTCCTTTGTGTCACCCTCAAGCTCCCTTATCTTCCTCTCCCTTAGTTCCTCATACTTGGGTACTACCTTCCTGTATACCCTGTCCGCCAAAAAGACCACTATCAGAAGCAGGGGTAAACCCACCAGAAACATGAAGAAGAGGAGTTTTATCAAAAAGCCGAGGAAGTTTAAAAGATTTTCCATGTCATACCACCAGATTTAGAAGCTTGTTCTTTATGTATATCACTTTTCTGAGCTCCTTACCTGTGAGCCACTGGCTCACCCTCCTGTCCTTTAGAGCGAGCTCCTTTACAGTAACCTCCTCCGCCCCAACCGGCACCTTAATAACCGCTCTCAGCTTGCCGTTTACCTGCACTGGCAGTTCCACTTCTTCCAGCGTGAGAGCATCCTCGTCAGGTTCGGGGAAGGGATGGAAGAGCATAAGCCTTTCGTGTCCGAGCTTCTGCCAAAGTTCCTCGCATATGTGGGGCGTTATGGGGTAGAGCATGAAAAGGATTATCTCAAGAGATTCCTTTAAAACCTTCCATTCTTTCTCTCCCCGAGGTTCAAAGTCCTGAAGGGCGTTCAGGAGCTCCATTATGCTCGCTATGGCAGTGTTAAAAGAAAAGTCCTCCATCTGCTGTAGGTATCTTTTAAGGGTCCGGTGGGTTTTTCTCCTCAGTTCCCTTGCATCCTCCTCAAGCCCTTCAAAATCCGCCTTTGAGTAGCCAAGCCCTCTAAGAACTTCCATATATTTGTGTGTAAGGTCCCAGAGCCTCCTCAGAAACCTGTAGGCACCCTGCACACCCTCGTCGGTCCACTCAAAGTCCTTTTCCACCGGTCCTGCAAAAAGTATGTAAAGCCTTACCGTGTCCGCACCGTATCTGCTTACAGCCTCCTCCGGGTCTACCGTATTACCCTTTGACTTGGACATCTTAGCAGGTTCGCCCACCTTTGTTTCAATCTCTCTTATATATCTCTCTTCCTCAAGCCCCAGCTTACGGAGCAGTAGCCGAAAGTTATCACCTACAGAAAGGCTGTTTTCTCTCAGAAACTCCGAAACCTTCATAGGGATATAGTATAGAACAAAAGGCTCTATACTGATAGGTAGGGATGCAGGGTATGAAGTTGCTCTTTTTAGATTTTGAAACCACAGGACTTGACCCGAAAAGGGACCTGGTCTGGCAGGCGGTTTACGCAAGGGCTCTGAGAAAAGGAGACAGGTTAAACCTGATTGAGGTAGCTGAGCTGGTTGGAAAGGACTGCCTTCTGGAGCTCCAGAAAGCCCTTAGCTGGGCGGAGGTGCTTGTAGCTCACAACCTTTTCTTTGAGAAGAGGTTTTTAAGGTCAAAAGGCTTTGAGCTTCCAAGGAGGAGCTACTGCACCATGATACAGGCTACGCCGGTCTGCAGAGAACACTTAACTTACGGATACAAGCTGCGAAGCCTCTCTGAAGCGGTAGAAATCCTGAAGCTTGAAGATGAACTAAAGAGTATTATCACAGGCACTTATCACGACGCCTTATATGACATATTTGCAACCCTTCTCCTCTATGCCAGGCTGGAAGGTCTAAGGTTGGACAGGAGTGGATACAGGCTTAGAAGGGCAAACAGGTTCAGAAAATACCTAACCGCAAGAAGATACGCCTGGGAGGGATACAGAGAGGATATTCTGGAAGAGCTCTCTAATGACCTTTTCCTGAAACCGCTCCACTGGGCTTTTAAGATATCTGAAAGCATAAAAAGACTGACGGCAAAAGTGCGATGGAAAATACACCGGATAAGATGGCGGAAATATTACGAAGAGTATTAGCCACGGGTAGAACTTTGAGAGGAGTATAATCTTTTTTCAGGAGGTAAGGATGTTTGAAGGCTTTGAAGAGCTAACGGATAGAGACTTTTACGAGAGGGCGATGGCAGGCGAGAAGCCTGCAGTGGTTCTGCTGACCACGCCGGACAATCCAAGAAATCAGACTTTTTACGATGCACTGATAAAATACCAGAAACTATACGGCAAATAACAGAAACTTCTACTGGTTGGATGCTAGTAATATGATGCGGAGGATTTAGGGTCTTTGAATTTCCAACGGCTCTTTACTTTAGAGATACCATGGAGCTGGAAAGGCACGATTACACACCCTCAGAAGAGGAAGTGGAGAGGGCGATAAGGAGGCTACTCAGGCTATGAAACTTCTCTGGGCTCCCTGGAGAAGCCAGTATGTGGAGAAGGTAGATGAGCAGAAGGGATGTTTTCTATGTGATGCGGTCTTACAGCCGGAGGAAAGGCTCAGAGACTATCTGGTTCTCCACAGGGGTAGGAAAGCTTTTGTGATATTCAACAGATTTCCCTACAACCCCGGTCATCTGATGGTAGCACCCATAGAGCATGTGGGCGACTACAGCCTGCTTGATGAGGAGACTATTATTGAAATACACAGGCTTACCAGAGCCTGCCTTGGTCTCATGAAAGAAGTTATGAAGGCTCACGGTGTAAACCTTGGATACAACCTCGGTAGGGCGGCCGGTGCAGGGCTTGAAAGCCATATACATCTCCATGTGGTTCCTCGCTGGTTTGGAGATACAAACTTTATGCAGACCCTTGCTGATGTGAAGGTAATATCTCAAGACCTCTTTGAGCTATACGACAGGATGAAACCTGTCTTTGTGAGGCTTCTGGATGCTTCTTGAGGTGTCAGGTCTCAACCTGTGGTATGGTGAAAAACAGGTTCTGAGGGCTGTAGACCTTTATGTGAACAGGGGAGAGGTTCTCTGCCTTGTGGGAGAATCCGGCTCGGGAAAGACCTCTATACTCTATTCCCTGGTCGGTCTTTTGCCGGAGAATGCCAGGCTTGAAGGTTCAATAAGATTTCTGGGAAGAGAGCTCCTGGGACTTCCTGAAAAGGAGTATAGAAAAGTGAGGGGAAGGCACATATCCCTGGTCTTTCAGGAACCTTCCGTATATCTTGACCCCCTTTTCAAGGTGGGTTCACAGGTGGAGGAAGCCTACAGAGCCCATTACAGAGAGGGTAAGGTCAAGGACATAGTCCTTCAAGCCCTGAAAAAGGCAGGCATTCAGGATGCGGAGAGAATATACAACAGCTATCCCCATCATCTTTCTGGTGGACTAAAGCAAAGGGTATGCATAGCCATAGCTACCGTCTGCAACCCGGAGCTGGTGTTAGCGGACGAGCCTACCACTGCCCTTGACGTTTCTCTGCAGAGCAGGATACTCAAGCTTTTCCGAGATATGAAGGAAGAGGGAAGGAGCGTTCTTCTCGTTACCCATGATTTTGGCGTGGTTGCGGAGGTGGCGGACAGGGTTATGGTATTGAAGGATGGTCAGGTAGTGGAGCAGGGATACACAGGGGATATATTTGATAACCCCAGACACCCCTACACACAGGAGCTCCTAAGAGCTATTTAGAGAAAAGGAATTTTTCCAGACCTTTCAGGACCTTCTCCGGCGACACTTCGTAAGTGCCCCTTTCCAACTGCTGTCTTATATCTTCCACTTTTTTACTGAGGTCTTCATAATCTACCTGTCTTGAGCCCCTCAGCCCCTGTGAAAGCTCTACCCTGACCTCTTCCTCTTTACTTTTCTCTTCCGTCTGTCTCCTTTTTCTCTCCTCTAACTCTGCACTATAGCTTAAAACTCTCTGAAGCTCTACCCTGTCTATCATAGTGTAAATTATCGGAAAACTCGGAAAAATTTTCAACCGTTCACAAGCTTAACCCTTACCTCTTCACCCGCAGAAACATCCAGCTTCTCCTTTGCCCTTTCCATTGGAAGGAAGAGCTCCATCATACCAAAGCTACCACATATAAGGGCGGGTTTTCCCCTCTCTCCCTGAAGGAAATGAGAAACCACCTCCAGTTTCTGACCTCTAAACCTTCCCTCTTTATAGTTACCGCAGGGAAGGTTAGTTATGCAGTTTCCGTAGCGGTCAAAATATATCACCTTCCCCACCATCCATCCTTCTTCTCCAATGGGTTCTTCCCAGCGCAGAGTAAATTCATAGTCTATGGGAGCTCCCACCTCCTCCGGTCTCAGACCCCTGCTAAGATGGGCAATCACTGGCGCAAACACATCTCTTCCGTGAAAGGTCTGGCTAACCATAGGAAGGGTGAATTTCTCGATCCTGTAAGCCCGGGGTTTTTCTCCAAGACTTTTGAGGGCAAGGTCAAAAAGCCCATTGTAAGGTCCTACAAAAGTGTAGCCACCTGCTTTGACCACCAGAGGAAGTCTCTCTGAACCCACGCCCGGGTCCACCACACAGAGGAAAAGGGTGCCCTCTGGAAAATAGGAGAAGTGAGCTTTGAGAAGCATAGCCCCATGAAACACATTAAAAGGCTCTACCTCATGACTTATGTCCACTATATTTACCTCCGGGTTTATCCCCAGTATGACCCCCTTCATAGCACCTACAAAACCATCTCTGTTGCCAAAATCCGTCAAAATTGCAATCAGGGGTTTCACAACATATCATAGTATAGAACATAACCTCATGCAGAGAGCTCAAGAAAGCCTCTTAGGCTCTTAGAAAAAGACCTCCAGAAATTCAAGCAACTTACAGCACTCTCATAGGTTTCTGTCAAAACTTCCTTCATACACACCCCTTAAAACTCACAGAAATAGCCCTTCTGACTACACGCTATACCTGCTCTATCGAATTAAGGTCTGGACTGTATGGTGGTAAATACACAGGCACTATACCGAGCCTCTCAACCCTCTGCTCTACTTCTCTAATTTGCATGCATTGAGCTGACTTCTATCAATCTTATCCCTTGAACCCTCAATAAACCCTTTCTGGACAGAGTCTCTGTGTGAGTGTTTGATAATAGCTCGCTAAGCCTCTGCAAAACTTTAATTACCGTTCAACTCAGGTCTTTCAGTTCCACTGCCACTGCACCATTGTGGAGCATCTCCTCTATGGCTCTTTCTGAGTCGCCTTGCCTTACATTTACACCCTTTATGCCATCGAGAAGGAGAAAAGCCTGGTAACCCAGATTTATTGCACCCAGCACTGTATTTCGGACGCAGTAATCTGTAGCCACTCCACCCACAAATACCCTTTTTATGCCCCTTTCCTTCAGAAGGTTATCGAGGATAGTTCCCTGAAAACCAGAGTAGGCGTCAAAGTCTCTGCTGGTGCCTTTAGAGATGATAAAGCGGTTGTCCTGAGGAACGGAGAGATCTGGGTGGAACAGAGCACCTTCCGTATGCTGGACGCAGTGGGAAGGCCATAAACCGCCCTGCTCTTTAAAAGATATGTGGTCCGGGGGATGCCAATCTCTGGTAAAAAAGACAGGAAGACCCTTCTCAGAAAAAAGCTCTATGTATTCATTTAGCCTTGGCACTAGGGCATCTCCCTCCGGCACGGGCAGAGCTCCACCGGGCATGAAGTCTCTTTGCATGTCTACCACTATTAAGGTATCCTTTTGACTGAGCTTTACTTTCATACCATACCCTCCAGTATTACTGGTATTTCCTCTTTTAATTTAATC
>JBCNVH010000097.1:0-2005 GCA_039630295.1 Aquificaceae bacterium
TGACCTCTCTTTACCAACTGTGCGTTATACTCTTTCCAGTCTCTTCTCATGGGGTGATATTATCTCATAAACTTATATTGGACACAGCATTTTTAGACAGGCGTATGAGAGTGCTGTAAGTTGCTTGAGTTTCTGCAGGTCTTTTTCTGAAAATCTTAAAGGCTTTCTTGAGCTTTCTGCATGAGGTTATGTTCTATACTATAATACTAACCCTTCTCTGATTAAAATTCTCTTAAAAATCTTCAGAGACTCCTCCCCTCTCTCATCGAGGTCGTAGTTAAGGCAGGAAGTGAAGTATTCTGTAAGAAAAGGGTCCGCATATCTCTCTACCTTCAGTTTTCCTTCGCTGAGGTCTTTAAAGAACCTGTTCCTTGACTTTTTGCACTGCTCCTCTATAAGAAACTCAAGCCCTTCCGGTGCATCCTTCCTCACAAGAAAGAGGGCAAAGACGAAGGGTAATCCGTAGAGGCGAAACCACTCCTCCCCAAGGTCGTAGACATATTGCCATTTCCCTCTTAGCCTCTCCTCTATAGCTTCGTCACCTATGAGCATGAGAGCCTCCGCCCGCCCCCTTTCCTCTAACCACTCCGGCTCTCTTTTATAAACCCTCCTTATAAGGTATAGAGCCAGCGCCCTTGAGGTAAGGGAGGCGGGTGAAAGGTATACACTATTTACCTTCTCCAGAGGTTTGCTGGAAAGGATAAGCACCGAACAAGCCCTTTTTGCGGAGGATATGGATAAACCCCGCACCAGTCTGTAATCCTCTGGATGGTTGAGATACTCCAGAGAGGAGACTATGCCCGCTTCAAGCTGACCCCTTCTGAGCAGTTTCACAAGTTCGGAGGGGTGATCTTCTACAAAGCTCACCCCCGGTGCTTCCCAGAGGTAAAAAAGAGGCAGGGTGTTCAGATAGCGAACCCTTCCTATTCTTACCATCAAAGCCTTCTGGAGAGCTCCACAAATAACTGGAGCTTTTGATAAGCCCTCCCGGAGTGTATGGATTCCTTTGCCACCTCAAGAGCATCCCTTCTATCTTCCACGAGTCCCGACACAATTACCCCAAACATAGAGTTTAATAAAACCATATAGTAAGCAGGAGAAACCTCACCCTTTAACACAGAAAGCACCATTTTTGCGCTTTCATCCACAGAAGAAACCCTTATGTATTCCACCGGATAAGTCCTGAAACCCAGTTCTTCAGGATGGAATTCGTAAACGAAAACTTCTTCCTCCTTTAGCTCCGCTACACGCGTGGGTGCGCTCACGGAGACCTCATCCATGCCATCCTTACCATGGACCACAAAGGCTCTTTTTATACCCATTCCCTTGAGGGCAAGGGCAACTTTATCCACCAGGCTGTCCGCAAAGACGCCAAGAAGCTGTCTTTTTGCCTCCGCAGGGTTTGAGAGGGGACCCACAAGGTTAAAGATGGAACGGACGCCTACCTCTCTCCTCGGACCTATAACTCTCTTCATGGCTGGGTGGAACAGGGGAGCGAACATGAAGCCTATGCCCGTCTCTTCTATCATCTTTTTCACCTGCTCCGGACCAAGGTCTATCTTTGCCCCCAGGTGCTCCAGAAGGTCTGCGCTACCGCTCTTTGAAGAAACAGACCTGTTGCCATGCTTTGCCACCCTTATGCCAGCCCCTGCCAGCACAAAGGCAACCGTGGTGGAGACATTAAAGGTCTCCGACATGTCACCGCAGCCCCGCAGTATGCACCAGGTTTTCCCCTGTCTTCCAGCTCCACCTTCCTTGCCCTTTCTCTGAAAAAGCTGGCTGCACCTCAATTTCCTCCGGTGTCTGCGCACCTCATCTTGGTAGCCAGTATAAAGCTTCCTATCTGGGCATCTGTTGCCCTGCCCTCCGTTATATCCTCAAGAGCCTGCCTTATCTCTTCCCTGGAGAGTTCCTTAAACTCCGAAAGTTTTTAGTATGTCTCTCATGTTTAACATTTTACCGTAGAGAAAGGTAGCTTTCTGCCAACTCCAGACGCTTTAACTAA
>JBCNVH010000098.1:0-8455 GCA_039630295.1 Aquificaceae bacterium
GTAGCTCTCCGCAAGAGCCTGAGCGTTCCTTACGGGCACCACTTCTCCAGCCTTGCCTATAGCTATGTCTTCTTCGTTCAGCCCTCCGTATATGAGCTGTCTGCAAGAACCCACATCCGTGGCTACGCAGGGAACACCCGCGGCAAAACCTTCCAGAACTATCAGAGGCATGCCCTCACTTATTGAGGTAAGGGTGAGCACGCCTACTCTGGGAAAGATATCAGACGTTCTTTGAAATCCGAGAAACTTTACCTTGTTTTCCAACCCGAGCACTCTTACGAGGCTCAAGCACTCTTCGTAATACTCTGGGTCTTCATCCGTAGGACCAACCACCCAGCCCTCCGCCTCGGGAAGCTTTTCCACAAGAAGCTTCATAGCCTTTATGAAGGTCTTCACATCCTTTATGTGAACCACTCTTCCAATCAGGGCTACCACTCTGGGAATCCTCTCCGGGCGGTTTCTCAGGGAATTTGAGTAGAGCTCTATGTCAACTCCGTTGGGTATTATCTCACATTTTTTGGGGTCTGCCCCATAACTTACCTGAATATTCCTCGCCCCCTCAAAGAGGGATACTATGAGGTTTGCACTTGAATAGGTCATGGCACCGAGATGCATGAAGAAGCTTACCCAAACCTTCCTTGTAGCAGATATCTCTCCAAGACCCTTGTGGACGAAAGTTCTCCTGTCAACGAGCCAGTCTGCGTTCATAAGTTCTATCTTTCTCTCCCTAGTGTATATGCCATGCTCTGTAAGTATGAAGGGTCTTCCTGTGCTTTTCTTTAAAAGAGAAGCAAGAAAACCTGCATAGCCGGTGGAGGGGCTGTGTATAAGCTTAAAATCTACACCTTTCACCTTACTGGCTATCTCGGCAACCACCCACAGGGGCGCATGTAAATTCCTTATGTTCCAGAAGTAATCTACGAAGGGTTCAGTGCTTGCGTGTTTTGAATACATGTTTACTATGTGCTCCCATGCTCTCTTACTGTAGAGAAAATCTTCGTATCTTAAGCCTTTAGTGAAAAAATCAGGTGTCAGCACCTCTTCCGGGACCGCTATGATACCTTTCTTAAAATTCTCGTGCATTTCCCTTACGAAATTGAAGGCTCTACGTTCACCCTCCCTGTATTTAGGTCTTGGTCTTTCTCTTTCCTCAAAAAGGTAAGCGGTGGAAAGATAAACCAGGTTTTCAGGAAGCCTGTATTTTATCTCACCATAGTCCTCCCTCCTTCCCCCAAGGAATATCACGCCGAAGGTGAATTCCTCAAGACCACCTATAAGGTCATGAACCCAGGTAGACACTCCACCCCTTATATAGGGATATGTCCCCTCTGCGGGTATTAAAATCTGTGGATTTCCTCTATTCAGGAGGACCTGCATCATCTACAATCCAGAATTCACATATATAGGCTAAATAGGGGTTCATGGAATATTTTAAATCTTCCGCATGCTTTGGCAAAAGCTCCACTACACGACTGTATTGACCTTTTCTAAAGTATATCTCGGTAAGGTATGGTATGTATCGTGTGGGATGTAACCCGTTCAATTCCCCTGCCCTCATGAGGAACCTTTCTGCAGAGGAGAGGTTTCCTTTTGCCATCTGAACCTTACTCATGAGTATCAGAAACTCCGCATCTTGCCTGATATCCATGGCTTGTAGAAGGTAATCCTCCGCCTTTTGAAGGGTGGGCTTTTCAAGCTCTTCGTCAACAAGCCTGTGATATACAAGGTCGTAGTAGTTCTGGGCCAACTTGAACAGAATATCAGCTTTCTCTTCATCTGGCGAATTCCCTTTCAACCTCTCGCTTAAAAGATTTATCCTTTCCTGTATTGACTTTTCAAGCCTGGTAAGGGTAGAGAATACAGAAAGCCTTAGCTCATCATACTGACTGCTCAGAATACCCGCCGCATTGCTAAGAAACCTTGGATTTTTTATCTCAAGGAGGAGCGCAGCCAAAAGGTCCACCTCCTTTCCCCTCAATCCCTCTGATTTTCTTAGAAGATAAAGAGGTGCCTCACCCATAGCTCTGCCTTTCAGAGAAACACTGCCCGCAAGAAACTCACTTAAGGAGAAGGATTCTATTTTCACGCTCACCCTTTTCCTGCGCGAAACTAACAGGTAGAGGAAAACGAACAGAAGCAAAAGGTATCCTGGAAAGGACATAAAAAAACATATTGAAATAAGCACAAAGGTTATCCTCTTTGTGTATCTTTTGTATCTTTTGAAAAGTAAGGGGAAAATTAGTGGAACCATTAGCAAACAGGCTATGAGGTGTAAGGAAAGAAGAAGTATCAGCTGATAAAAACTTTGCAGGTAAAATAAGTTTGCAACAGCGGCGGCTTCTGCGGTAAGAGAATAGAAAAGCTCCTTCTTAGAAAAAAGCGCCTCTTTTATCATGCAGGCTCAATAGCATTATAGTCTGATACTGCGTTGCTTAAGCGATAAAAAGTTAGGGCTTTACCGGAAGCTATAAAACCTTACCCTTCAGTGGGGGACCCAGACCACATCGGAAAGAAGGCACACGCCACCCACCTTCTTGAGGAGGGGTCTTATCTCCTCCACTATCTTGAGGGCTATACTTTCCTCACAGACAGTAAAAAGGTAGCTGTTTTTAAACACGTCGGTAAGCTCGTCGCCGGACATAAGCCCCCTCTCACCTTTGCCGAGCACATCTCTTATAACCGTGTAGCCAGAGACACCACTCCTTTCAAGTATTTCCAGAGCTCTGCTCAAGTAAACGCTGTCCACTACCACCTCTACCTTCTTCATGGACTTCATAGGCTTACCCCCATAGAGCGTTTATAAAAAGTAGTATAAGGGTATACCTACCGCTATGTTGAAAGGAAAGGTTATGGCAAGGGACATGGTCACATAAAGGCTCGGGTTTGCCTCCGGCACAGAGAGCCTCATGGCAGCCGGCACCGCAATGTAGGAGGCGCTGGCACAAAGGACGGAGAACATGAAGGCATCACCCTTTGAAAGACCAAAAACATTCGCAAGAAGTATGCCTACAGAGGCGTTGAAAACAGGAAGAGCTATGGCAAATGTAAGGAGAAAGATGCCCACCTTCTTTATCTCACTTATCCTTCTACCCGCCACCAGACCCATATCCAGCAGGAAGAAGGCAAGCATTCCCTTGAAAAGTGCACCGAAGAGGGGCTCCATCGCCTTCCATCCCTTTTCACCGGTGATAAAGCCTATGATAAGAGTTCCCATCAGTATGTAAACTGAAGGGTTAAGAAAAGCTTCTCTGAGGACCTCGCCCCAGTTAATACCTTCATTGTTTCTCTTTACAAAGAAGCTGAGCAGGATAAGACCTATAATGATGGCAGGGGATTCCATCAGGGTCATGGCTGCCACCATGTATCCACCGTATTTATACCCAAGGGCGTTGAGAAAGGAGCCGGCTGTTATGAAGGTCACCGCACTTATAGAGCCGTAAGTGGCAGCTATTGCCACCGCGTTGTATACATCAAGCTTGAGCCTGAGAACAAAAAAGGCGTATATAGGAACCACAACCGCCATAAGGGTAGCAAGAGCTAAAACCTTTAACACATCAAGGTTTATACCACTTTTGGAAAGCTCGTAGCCGCCGTGAAGCCCTATGGCAACCAGAAGATATAAAGAAAAAAGCTTCGGAAGCGGTTGTGGAACTTCAAGTTCAGTCTTCAGAAGAACCGCACCCAGACCCAGAAGAAACATGAGCACAGGTGGGTTGAGCACGTTCTGGAGCAGAAGGTCAAAGCCCATAACCACCCTCCTTAGTTGCCTATAAGCACGAGGAAGGAAGGACCGTCGTAGCTTTCAACCTCTACACTTGTATCTAAGTGTCCAAAGGAATAGTTCACTACTACAGGAAGAGGATAACCCTTAATCCTGACTATGCCTTTTACTCTTATTATGTTCTCCGGCAGGCTGTTTAGCCTTTTCTGGAGCTCTTCATACACAAGGGGTTCAAGTAGGTTTAGGAACTTGTGTTTGTGGGCGTGTTCATGATGGGTTGGTATGCTTACCAGCTCTGGTAGTGTGTATGCGCCCTCAAAAACTTCAACAGGTAACCTTCCGTAAGAAGTTCTGTAGAGTTTTAAGTTTTTATAAAAGGGTTCGCCGGTGAAAGCGTTTACCGGTCTGTGTAGTTTCCATATCTCAAGCACCTCTTTCTCAATCTGGTTTACCTTTTCCTCACCTGCTAAATCCACCTTGTTAAGCACCAGTATGTTAGAACCACCTATCTGATATCTGGCTGTGCTGTCCTCTTTATACCTTTCAAAACTCGCACAGTCAACAAGACATATGACACCTTCCACAGAAAAACCAAGAGCCTGAAGGCTCAGGACAACCGGGAAAGGCACAGCACCCCCCGAGGTTTCTACCAGAAGCACCTCCGGGTCGTATTTTTTTCTTATCTCCTCTATAGCCTTTTCGAACTCCGCATGCAGGGAACAGCATATACAACCTTCAGGAAGCTCAAGGACCTCTGAGTAAGCCCCCTTAAGCACTTTACCATCAACACCCACCTCACCCAGCTCGTTCACTATGACAGCCATACGCTTCCCCTGAAAGTGTTTTCTTGCGGAGTTAAGAAGGAAGGTGGTTTTGCCACTACCCAGAAACCCGGTTATAACAAAGGCAGGGAGCATATCACTCTCCGCCGTATTCCACCGAATCTATCTCCTCCATGAACTGCTGTATTTGGAAAGTTACAAGACCAGCAAGGTCTTTTACGTCTTTCTCCCAGTAAATAGGGTCTATGTCTATCTCTTTCTCATATACATCGTGCCCTTCAATAACATACTTTACCTTTAGGTAAGGGTAGCTCTTTACCTCACAGCGCTGGTCCACATCCTGAGGAAAGCAAAGCTCAATGTCCACATCTGGATTGACCATGTTCTTCCTGACCTCTTCCGCAAGAAGGTTAAACTTCTCTTCCAGGTTCATGCCTTACCTCCCTGTTTTATTCTCCGGCTGTCATCATAACCATCTCTATGCAGTTTCTCTTGAGAAGGTCAGAGCAAACATAAACACAGATTGCACAGCCCTTGCATCTTGAGTAGTTTACCCAGGCCACATGTTTCGAGTCGTGATACATGAGGGTGTTTGGTTCAGGGCAAAAGAGCACGCACTGCTTGCAGTTATACTTCGCACAATCAGCCTCCTTCACATCCGCCACATAGTACATACCTGCCTTGCCTCCTTATGGGATAATTTATCCAGTTAAAGCCTCTTCTTCAACCCAGCCCCTTTCCTCCGCAATCTTGAAGGCTTCACGGATAACCTGCATGTTTTTCTCAAGGAGCTCCATCTTCTTCTTGAACTTCTTCTCTATGGCGCTGTCCAGAGCTGTGGTTCCTCCTGAGGCTACGAAAGTGTTTCCAAGAAATCTTTCCCGGACCGCCTGCTCTATATGCTCAAAGCCCACTATCCGCGTTATACCGAAGAAAAGACCTATCATAGCCATGTTTGTAGCAAGCTCGGTGCCCGCTATGTCAAGAGCTACCTTTGTTGCCGGAAACATGACCACCCGGGTGTTGAGCTCATTAAGTATAACCCAGTCTTCTTCAGGGATTATGTCCGCATCTGTGTTTATTATGGCAAGTCCCCTTTCCTTAAGACCAGAATAGAAGGGCATTGTATAGGACTTTCCATGGGTTATGACCTGAGGGTGATATATCATTATCACATTGGGGTAGACCACCTCACCCACTTCGTATATGGGTTGGTCCGAGACCCTCACATAGGCTTCTACCGGTGCCATCCTTTTCTCTGAACCAAAAAAGGGCACGAGGGTTGCATATTTACCCGCCGCAGACATGGCGTTACCAAGGATGTGGGCGGAGGTGACCACCCCCTGCCCACCAACGCCCGCTATGCGTATGTTATATCTCTTCATGCCTTCACCTCCTCAGGCTTTCTCTCCATCTCTTCAAAGAACTCTTTCACCTCATCCGTCATCCACTCGTAAAAGCCAAAGTCCTGCTTTTCTCTCTTTCTGGCATCCTCAAGCACCTTTTCGGTAGGTATGGAATACTCTATGTTGCAGGAAGTGTAGGCATGTATAAAGGTTGGACCGAAGTGCCTTGCAGCAAGGATCGCCCTTCTGACGGTCTTGGCTATCCTTTTTGGATTGGTAGGTGCGAGCTTTGCCACATAGACACAGCCCGCTGTCTTTGCAAGCTCCACCGCATTTATCTTGTCAAGAGGCTACCTTTTTGTGCCATCTTTAGCTGAACACCTTTTGGAGACATACCACTTTCCTGACCGCCCGTGTTTCCATAAACCTCGTTGTCCACCATGATGGTGGTAAACTTCTCACGCCTGAACCAGGAATGCATGGTCATGCCAAAGCCTATGTCTATAAGACCTCCATCACCAGCCATGACCACCACATCCTTTTCCTTGTCAGGAAACCTTATGGAGAGAGCTCTTTTAAGACCAGATGCTACCGCGTTGGTGTCTCCGTAGTTTCCATATATGAAGGGCACTGCTGCCTGAGAGAGGGCAAGCCTTGCGCAACCTGCAGTTCCTATCACTATCGTATCCTGAGGCTTCGGCAGTGCTGCGTAGAAGACCCTTATGAAGTAAGCCATAAAACAGCCGGCGCACATGGGATGCTCTTCAACAAGCTCTTTGAACTGACCCAGCTGTTGAACATCTATTTCTTTGCCAAACTGCCCATACTGCACAAGGTCCACATAGTCCTTGGGCATGTATTTCTCAAAGCCTGGGGAAATTCTTACATATTCCAGACCCATCTTTACACCTCCTGTAAGTTTTTAAACTACCACCTTCTTTTCCTTCTTCATACCAAGGGCTTGGTAAATCTTTTCCATGATAAGCTCCACGGGCAGTGTCATACCACCGTAAACCCTTGGACCGCCTATGACGCTGTCGCTGTTAGGCAGGACAGCCTTTACTTCCTTGGCAAGCCAGCCCACTATGTTGTGCTCTGGCACTATTATAGCTTTTGCCTTGGAGAGCACCTCTCTTATCTCTTTCTCAGGGAAAGGTCTTATAGACTTGACCTTAACAAGACCCACATTAAGCCCTTCCAGCTGAGCATAACGCACCGCTTCACGACCCTGCGCTGCGGCGCAGCCAGAGGCTACCACAAAGACCTCTGCCTCAGGGTTTATCACCTCTATTGGTCCACCCAGATACTTGTATATGTATTTCATAGACCTTATGTTGGAAGCCCATATTTCCTGCTGCCACACCGCGTGTATAAGGTAGCTCATAAAGTTGGACTTCTGAACGGGTGCATCCCTCTGTATCCTTGCAGGTGGTATTTCACAGTCTGTGGGTGGCACGGGTGCCTTGTAGGGGTCTCTTGGTGGCAGTTTCATGTCTTCGGGGGTCATGTTCACATAGCCCTTGGCGTGGGTGACGAAAAAGCCCTCGGTGCATACCGCTATGGGTATGTATACGTCAACCTTCTCGGATATGATAAAGCTGGCAAGGGTAAAGTCAAAAACATCCTGCTGGTTCTCCGCGTGCAGGACCACCATACCGCAGTTAAGAAGATAGGATATCTCCACATTGTCTGGCTGTATGGAAAGGGGTGCGTTCACAACTCTCGTGAGAACTCCAAGAACCGCTGGTATTCTGTGACCGGGCCAGGAAGCTATGGCTTCAATACCCCTCAAAAGTGCAGGACCTGAGGTGGCAGAGAAAGCCCTTGCACCGCCTCTTACCGCACCCGCTATGGCAGACATGGCTCCGTATTCTTCCTCGGCTCTGTAGTAGTCTTTAATATACCCCTGAGCCCAGATGTCTCCCACGAGGTGCATCACTTCTGACTGGGGTGTGATAGGGTAGGCTATGGCTATATCCACGTTGGCACGCTTTACCGCCTCCGCCATAGCCTGAGCGCCTGTTATAAACTTCCTCTCTCTTGGCGCTTCTAAAAGAAGATAATCTGCATCTACAACCCTCTGTTCTGGCATGATACTACCTCCAATTTTATTCACTTTCAGTTACATGCTCTCCCCTTCTTGGAATAAGAAGGTAAGAATACTCCCCATAATCTAACACAGAGAGGGTCTGATACTCTTCAGTGGGCAGAGATGGGTTCTCCGGTGGAAGTTTTGGCTCCCACTTTATTCCGAGCTCTTCCCTTACCTGAACTAAAACATCTCTGAATTTTCTAATCTCCTCTGCATGTTGGTCACGGAGCGTTACCATGGCATCCTCATGCCCCATCTCTCCACATAGGGCTATTGTAAAGCAATTTGTTCCAGCCCTTATCATCCTAAGAGAAAGGTTCGCATAATGGCAGTGAACGCCCACAAAGATACAGGCTTCTATCTTGTTATGAAGAATTGTTAAGTTGGGATGGTTTGGGTTTATCTCCGCCTCCGGGTCTATTTTGGGATACTTGGGTCTGTAGTCGGGCATGGGTATTATCCTGCAGTTGGGTATCTCCATGGCAAGCTCAAGCACCGCCTTTGCTTTTTCCAT
>JBCNVH010000099.1:0-11811 GCA_039630295.1 Aquificaceae bacterium
CAGATTGCCGTCGAAGGACACTATAAGGAGCTTTTTACCTGACGGAGTTTTAGGTTTAACAACTTCAGGAATTTTTTCCCCTTGAATTTCATAGGCTGAGGGAAAGCCTTCTAACTGTTCTGTTTCAAAGAAAAACTTTTCGAGGGATAGGCTTTCCTCTTGGGGTTGTGTAACTTCTTGTGGTGGTTGTGGTGGTGCTTCCTGGAAGGAAGCGGGCATCTCAATAGGACTACCGGCAAGTAGCTCCTTTATTTTGCTTGGGGCTTCATCTCTCATAAGCTTAACCTTGTTTGAGGGGATTATGTTGTTCATATCCACCGGAAATATGTCATCCACGAGGATTATGTATTTGGTATCCCTGAACTTCTGTCGATACATGTTATTTATGTCTTCTTCGGATATAGAACCTGCAACCGCGTCGTATATGACCACATCCACAAAAGGAGGGGCAGTGTTTATGGCTTCCTCACCGTTTTTCACATCAATCACATTTTGTTCCTTGAGGATTTCCCTAAGTTGATTTACCAGATTTTTATCAAAAGATACTATAAGCACGTTCATTCTTCACCCTCCATCCTTTAATTATAGTATAGAACCCTCTGCAGCTAATGAGAAGTTAACCTGCATTCTCTAAGTCGCTAAGCTCTTGTAAAACTTCAGTTAAGAAATTAATGCAGTAGCTGCTATGTAAGGCAAGACTCACTCTACCTAAAATATCACTGCAGTTAAAAAGTAGTCGGATATAAGCACGAGCATTGAAGAAGTCACCACACTGTTTGTGGTAGCCCTTCCTACGCCTTCCGTGCCACCCTGTGTGTAATAGCCAAAATAACAGCTCACGGATATGATAAAACCAAAAGACCGCTTTGTAAAGCCCGCCCACAAAGTCGTAGAGCTCTACCAAGTCCTTCATCTTTTGCCAGAAAAGGTATTCGTTAACACCAAAGAGCTCTACAGCCACAAACCAGCCACCGAAGATGCCTGAAACATCCGCAAGCACTACAAGCATAGGAACACCCACCACACCTGCGAATAGCCTTGGACTTATCAGGTAGCTCTTTGGATTTATACCCATGACCTCAAGAGCATCTATCTGCTCTGTTATCCTCATAGTTCCTATGTTGGCAGTCATGGCAGAGCCTACTCTTGCGACCACCATAAGAGAGGCAAGCACAGGACCAGCTCTCTCCCCATGGATAAAGCAACCACCGCACCTATGAGAAACTCCGCATTGAACCTATGAAAAGTGTCATAGGTCTGAAGTGCTATAACTCCCCCGGAGAAGGCAGAGGTTATTACCACAACAGGAATGGTCTCCGCAGCAAGATAGGCAAGCTGTTTTATAAAATGTCTAACCTTTGGTGGCTTTCTGAAAAGGTAGTAAATACCCCAGAGAGTAAGAAGAGTTGCTTTTCCTATTTCCTCAAAAATCTTTAACATATTCTACATACTTTTCAAACCTCTCCTTTATCTCTTCCATAAAGTCTCCCCCAAACTTTTCTAAAAAGGCATCCGCAAGCACTATAGCAAGCATGGCTTCCGCCACCACAGAAGCGGCAGGGACAGCCATCACATCGCTCCTTTCTTTACCTGCTCTGACTTCCTCTTTTGTCTGTATGTCTACACTTCTGAGAGGTTTCATTAAAGTAGGTATAGGCTTCATGGCACAGCGCACCAGAACAGGCATGCCGTTGGTTATGCCTCCTTCAATACCGCCTAAATTGTTGCTATGACGAAAGTATCCTTTACCTTCCTGCCAGCCTACCTCATCCTGAACCTCAGAGCCAAACTTCTCCGCAAGTTCAAAGCCTCCGCCTATTTCCACCCCTTTTATTGCCTGTATACTCATCATAGTCTGAGCTATTCTGCCATCTAATCTTTTATCCCATTGTGTGTGGCTTCCAAGACCCGGTGGAACACCTACCGCAAAAACTTCAAAGATGCCCCCAAGGCTTTCTCCTTTCTCTTTTGTCTCGTCAACAAGTCTTATAAATACTTCGTCCTTTAGAGGGTCAGGAAACCTTACCTCGGAGCTCTCCGCCAGCTCGTGCCTTTTTAAGAGCTCTGGCTCTTCTATGGTTGGTCTTAGATTCCCTATGCTTACAACATAACTGCCTATTTTTATGCCAAACTCTTCCAAAAACTTTTTACAGACAGCACCCACAGCTACTCTTGCTGCAGTTTCTCTGGCAGAAGCCCTCTCAAGGATGTTCCTGAGATCTCTCTGGTTGTATTTTATTCCTCCGGAAAGGTCAGCATGCCCCGGTCTTGGTCTTGTAAAAGGAACTACTTTCTCTGAGACTTCGCCTTCGTAAACCATCTTTTCTTTCCAGTTTTCCCAGTCTCTGTTCCAGATAAGCATGGCAATAGGACTTCCAAGAGTTTTTCCAAATCGCAAACCGGACAAAAACTCCACTTTATCACTTTCTATCTTCATCCTCCCGCCCCTGCCATAGCCTCTTTGCCTTCTTTGAAGCTCTCTGTTTATATATTCTGAGCTCAGGCTAAGGTTGGCAGGCATACCCTCTAAAATACAGACCAGACCCTTTCCGTGGGACTCACCCGCAGTCAGAAACCTTATAGGCATTATTCCCGTATCCTAACAGCCTTCACCACCTTGCCTGCCTTTAAACACTTGGTGCAAACATATACCTTCTTTACGCTACCATCCTCAAGAACTATCCTTACTTTTTGAAGGTTTGCCTTAAAAGTCCTTGAGTTTTGCTCCGCAGAAAAAGTTACACTCTTTCCAAACTTAGTGGTCTTTCCACATACATAGCACCTTGCCATTTTTACCTCCTGCTCGTAAGTGATAAATTATATAACATACATCCGGTGAGAAATTAAACCACATTCTTTTTTTTCCGACTTGATTGACCTCTCTTTCAGATACCTTATCAACCTTACACTATCGTAATATCCATCTGCAACAAAATGCTGAACTCTCAAATCGAAGCTGCCAAGAATCTTTCACAAAAGCCCAAACTCATCTGAATACGTCCAACATAAAACACTGTTGATTGTAGTGTGTATATTATAAGCCTTTATTTCTTACGAACCAATGTAAAGGTTAGAAAGATTAATAAAAATCCTGTAGACACAAGAAAGAACAAAACTCCAGCGTTTTCACTTTGAACACCAAGCACAGCACTAAGTATGAGGTTTAGGAAAGTTATACTTGAAAGCATTGTAATTGTGGTGAATATACGTACAAAAATACCTGGCCCTAAAATATAGTAAGCCAGCCTGCCAATAACTCTGATTGTTATTAGGTTAAACACAATGTAGTAACCTGTAAGCACAAAAAACAAAATAATTAATCCAAAGAAAGCTTGTTTTATAAAATTCTGGATACTTGTTGTATCGAGAATTAAATACATAGTTGCATATATAACAGAAGAAGAGATTGAATAACTATTTATATTGCCGTATAACTTGAAATCAATTACTTTATTTATTTCATTTTTCATTTCGTTATACTTAATAATGTCTGCTAAAGCTTTATTTAGGCTGTCCATAGAATTTCTATTGCGACTAATGTATTCTTTTACTTGAGATAACTCAATGTCCAAATTAATGCATTGTTCTATAAAATCAATAAGTTCAATATAATTCCAGCGATATTCTGCTAATTCCAACCACTTTTCAAATTCATCAACGCTTATTCCCTTAGCCTTACATAAGCGAATAACAGCTGGTAGTGTTTTGCTATTCAATTTGTATTTCTTGACCATCAAATTGTGCCATTTCAAAAACTCTTCCAAGGATATGTTATCATTTGCGACTTCTTTATTACTAATATACAACTCTAAAGCCTCTTCATAATTATTAATGCCTTTGGATTCTATGTTTAAAAAGTATTCAACAAAGTCATCTACTGAAATCTGTTGGTCTATATGAGTGCTGTTATACTTAAGTGTGTAAGTAACTGCATTTAATAGCTTTTCAAAAGATACATCATATTTATCCTTAATTCTATCAATAACCACTTCAAGGCTCTTTACCACATCTTCAGCCTTAATTCCTAACCTTATAATCTGATAAATTTTGTCAAAATTGTTAGTATACTTCGCCAGTTCCTTGTAATAGCTTACAAAAACTACTACTGGCACATTGCTTCTCTCAACTTCATTCTTATTTCTTACCCAGCTTGCTATACTCAGGAGCTCTTTAGGTTGTATTCTGAAGTGTTCGTATATATACAAAAAGGTCTTGTAGTCAATACCCGCGTTATCTAATTTCCTCGCTATCGCCGGACCAACACCATGATCCTCATAAATCCTAACTACATTAGGCTTATTATACCCAGCATTAATCCAAGACTTTATGGAACTTACATTTACCAACCCGGCACTTATCCACAGCTTAGATTCCTCTGGCGTAAAGCCCTCTTCTTTGAAGTCTCTGGCTATCTTCGGGTCGTCTATCACCTTTTTCCATTTCTCCGCACCTTTTGCTGTAAATCCATACCTCTTCCATTCCTCTGCTGGTGCTTTTGGGAGCTCTTCCTGGTGATACACTGGTATATCCTTCTCTCCTTTTAACCACTTCTGAATTTCTTCATATCCCCACCTCTTCTGTGGGTCTTTTGTCAGCAGACCTTTTAGTAAAAGCTTCCACTCCTTTTTTAATTCCTTCGGAACTTCCACACCTTTTGTAGAAAGAGTGTGCATAATTACCTGCGGAGCTAGTCCAGAAAGAGGATTCTTACCTGTTAACAATTCCAAAGTGATTATTCCCAAAGCCCACCAGTCCACTTCTTTGCCGAAGTATCCTGAAAAACTCTCAGGTGCAAAGTAGGCATACGTGCCCTTGACTGTGGAAAATATCTTTGATACGTCTTCCTCTAAAAGGCTCGATATACCAAAATCTGTCAAAACAAGGTCAAGCGGATGCTCGTCTCTGACAAGAACATTGCTCGGTTTTAAGTCTCTGTGGATTATGCCCTGAGTATGAAGTGCATGGATACACTCAGAGAGCTCCTTGACAACTTCACGGGCAAAGTCTGTGTTTGAGTAAAGATTTCTTGACCTTACAAAATCCAAGAGGCTTCCAAACTCCGCATATTCCTGCACCTCAAACCATCTGTTTATCCTCTGCTCAAAACCATATCCAAAAATCAACACCACATGCTCTGGCATTTTTCTTGAGAGCTCTATGGTTTTTCTGAGAACGCTTTCTTTTGGAACTACTCCAGACCTGTAGAGTTTCAGGAAAAGCACTTTTCCATTTTTTTCAATCAGGTAAGTATCTGCTTCTCCGCCAGTCGCTGGAAATTCCTTTATTACTTTGTAGCCTCTGAACTCTGTGAGGTGAATAGGAACACCGCCTGCTTGAGGTTGAGTTTCTACTTTTGTGGCTTCTGGCTGAAGCTGTGTTTTATCTTCCCTTCTCGTATGTTCCTCTTGCATGCGACCCTCCTTATCCTTATTATACCAGCCAGATTTTTACCTTAGGTCTTCACGCTTTCGTATAGGTGTGTCTTTTTGTCTTTCCTGTTTTTGAGTTTTGAACTTTTCTCCTTCTTTCTTTATGTAGATTTTCTACCTGCGTTAGGCTTTTTATATATGAATTGATAGGAAAAATTTAATCTTAGTTATATATCCCTATGAGACTAAGGTTTTGCACGGATTGAGTCTGCTTCTATCAACTTTATCCCTTGAACCCTCAATAAATCCATGATTGACAGAGTCTCTGTAAAAGTCATAACCTCTGTTGAGGCTTTCCCACGGTGGCTGTTTTCAAACCTTTGATAGTCAGGCACTCTGTAAGTGTTTGACAATGGTTCACTAAGCCTCTGCAAAACTTCAGTAGTGAAGGAGATAATGTTTAAGGTTATGATAACAAGCATGTTTTTGAGTGGTAGTGTTGGTGAGTTGAGGTTAGGGTAGGATACATGGTTATGCTGGTGGGTGATGAGTAGGGGGTGTGGAGATGTGCTGGAGGATATTGGGTTGATTGTTGGACACGGCAAAATTTTGCTATAATTTCTACACATGGAATATGCATTTTTTGAAGGGAAATATGTGCCCATAGAAGAGGCAAAAATAAACATAAAAACCAACTCCTTTCACTATGGCACCGCTGTCTTTGAGGGTATAAGGGCATACTGGAATGAAGAGCATGGACAGTTATACATACTCTTTGCCAGAGAACACTACCAAAGACTGATAAAAAACTGCAAAGCCATGTTTATGGAACTCCCCTACAGCGTGGAGGAGCTTGTGGACATAACGGTTGAACTGCTCAGGAGGAACCAGCTCAAAGAAGATGTATACATAAGACCCATAGCCTACTTCAAGGACCTGAAGCTAACACCAAAGCTTATAGACTACACTCCCGAGTTAGCCATATACACCTACAACTTTGGTAGGTATCTGGATACATCAAAAGGTATAAGGGTAAAGGTTTCCTCCTGGAGGAGAAATGAGGATAATTCCATACCCTCAAGGTGGAAGGTGGCAGGTGCCTATGTGAACAGTGCCCTTGCCAAGACGGAAGCCCTCATGTCTGGATATGACGAAGCCCTCCTGTTAAACCAGCATGGCTTTGTGGCTGAGGGTTCGGGTGAGAACATCTTTCTCGTAAGAGAGGGGAGGGTGATAACACCTTCCTACTCGGAGCACATACTGGAGGGTATAACCAGAAGTGCGGTCAAGAGACTGCTAAAAAATGAACTCATAATGGAAGTGGAAGAGAGACCAGTGGCACGCAGTGAGCTCTACGTGGCGGAGGAGGTCTTTATGACAGGGACAGCGGCTGAGATAACCCCTGTGGTGGAAGTGGATAATAGAAAGGTGGGAAAGGGTGATGTGGGACAAATCACAAAGGAGCTTCAGGAGCTCTACTTCCGTGCGGTCAGGGGTATGATAGACAGATACATGGGTTGGCTTACACCTGTTTATGAAAGGTGATAGGCTGGAGTTTTTCAAAGAGTTCGCCTACAAGGTCCTCAGCTACAACAGGCTGACAGGCACGGAAGAACACAGAAAAGCGCACAGGCTCATAGAATCCTTCCTTCAATACATCTCCCGTCACTATGAGAAGGAAACCTTCAGGATAAAAAGGTTTATACCCACCGAAGCCTGGCTGAAGGCAGGTGAGGAAAGGGTAAGGGCGGTCGCCTACATAGGGAGCAGAGACACAGAATTAGAGGGTTATGTTAAAAAAGACTACATAGAGGGTGACATAGCCCTAATACCGAACCTTACCAGAGAGAAGGCTCTCGAGGCTCAGAGAAAGGGAGCGGTTGCCATAGTAACCTACAGGGGCGATGACAGAGCTAAGGGGTATGTTTACGGGAGCTCCATGGGGCTTTCCATACCTGTCTTGAGCATAGACAGAGAGGACTTGCAAAGGTTAGCGGACTTTAAAGTCAGGCTCTCCATCCGATCCTCAGAGAAGACACTGCAGGGCACAAACCTGCTCATGGAGATAGGCAAGGGACCTATACTCTACCTACTTGCCCACCTGGATACGGTTCAGAGGGTTTACGGGGCTGTGAACAACGGTGTAGGTTTTCTTTTACTCCTGTTCCTCTATGAGGAGCTCAGAGAAAGGTATAATACACCTTACAGGCTCAGGTTCCTGATAACCGACGGAAGGGAGCTCGGTCTTGAAGGCACCCGGTTTCACATGAGCGGAAACCTTAAGCATGTTTTTTACTGTGTGAACCTTGAAGGTATCGGCTGGCACAACCCCTGTGTGATATACGAGGATGCGGATGGATACAACGGCGAGAGGATAAACGAACTTTTCTACAGACATGTGGAAGACCTGAAAGTGAAGATAGATTTCTGCAGGGCAAGAGAAAGAGAAGGTAACCACCTGCCCTTTAAGGAAAAAGGCATTCAGACCCTTTTCCTAAGCTCACACCCCCTCACAATTACCCATACCCTATATGACAACTACGAAGCCATAAGCTGGGACCATGTGGTCCTTTGGTATGAGGTTATATTATCCTTTCTGAGGAGGTTTCACAGGTTATGAAGTTTCTGTTTCTCTTCTTTCTCTGGCTTTCTCCGGTCTTTTCTCAGACCTTTGAGGAGTTTCAAAGAAGGCTGGAGGAGATAAGGACAGTCAAGGTAGTTTTTCTCCAGCGTGTCCAATACCCCTGGCAGTCAAAACCAGAGGTATCAAAGGGCATCTTCTACGCCCAGAAGGGCGGTAGATTTAGAGTGGAATACGAACAGCCGGAGAAGACCCTCATAGTTTCTGACGGTTATCAGGTTATGATTTATTCGCCCAAGGATAGGACCGCCTATGTGGAGCGTTTAGAAAAAAACAGCTCGCCTGTAGTGGAAGCCCTCTTCCTCATATCCAGACCCTTCTCTGAAGTTTTTGAGTTGATAGGTGAGATGGAAAGCCAGAAGGGTAAGGTTTTTATCTTCAAACCAAAGGTAAAGGACGACTATTTCTCAAGGGTCTTTATTGAGGCTTCACAGAGGGGGGACATAAGAAGCCTAAAGGTGGAAGAAAGGGAGGGTATAGTAACCACCATAGAGTTCCTGAACCTAACCTCTAACTTTACGCCCTCGGAGGGGCTCTTTAAGGTAAGAGTGCCGGAGGAGGCTAAGGTCATAAGACCATGAAGCTTCGTAGGGCGGAGGAAAAGGATATAAAAGAGCTCCTTGAAGTTTACCTGCAGGGTTACAAAGGTCTTGAGGAGTATTCCTACACCCATCCCGAGGATGCCCAGGCTTATCTGAACTGGCTTTTCAGAAGAGATGTGGCGGGCATATGGCTTGCTGAGGAAGAAGGGCGGGTTGTTGGCTTCCTTGCCAGCGACGGCAACTGGTTCAGCAAGAGAGAAGGCAAGGTGGTAGGTGCAATCCACGAGCTGGTGGTTCTGCCAGAATACAGAAAAAGGGGTATAGGTAGAGCTCTTGTGGAAAAGGCTCTTGAATATTTCAAAGATAGGAACCTGGATAAAGCGGAGCTCTGGGTAGGAGACGAGAACAGGGCGGCTTTTGACTTCTATAAGAAGCTGGGTTTTGAGGAAAAGGACAGGTTTAACTACTGGGTGAGGATGACAAGGTCTTTGAACTAAGCCTTTCTCTTAACCTGCACAGAGAACACACCTCTCTTGTGGTCGGCTCACCACAAACACTGCAGGGACTGAGCTCTACTTCCTGAGCCTCAAGCAGAGGGTGAAGCCTCCGGAGAAAATCCATGTAAAACCTGAGCTTGGTGCCTGGACTTTCTTCCTCAAGTTGAGAGAGAAGCCTCTTATACTCTATGGAACTGGCGCCCTCCGCAAAGGGGCACTCCTCCTCCACATACTCTATCCCCCCAAGAAAGGCGTAGAGGGCGTTTTCCTTCTCACTGAACTTGAAAAGAGGTTTTACCCTCCGCACAAAACCCCTACCCTCCGGAAGCACAGGGAACTGTCTTGCCAGATAGTCCATGTTCCAGGCAAGGATATTAGAAAAGAGGGTTGCGCTCTCGTCATCCAGGTTGTGCCCTGTAGCCAGTATGTTGTAACCCTTTTCCTTTGCAAACCTGTTCATGTAATACCTTTTAATTTGACCGCAGAAGGAGCAGGCAGGTCTCTTTTCCAGTCTCTTTATCTCCGGTATGGTGGCGATGGCTTCACTCAGAGAAAGGACATGAAGCTCCAGACCCCTTTTCCTGGCAAACCTTTCACAGGCTATTTTAGACCTCTCCGAGTATTCTCCTATACCCAAGTCTATGTAGAAGCCATCCACCCTGTAGCCCAGTCTGTGAAGGACATCCCAAAGAGATAAACTGTCCTTGCCCCCCGAGACAGCCACCAGCACCCTGTCCTCTCTCGTGAACATCCTGAACTCTTTTATGCTTTCTTCCACCCTTTTTGAATACCACTCAAGATAGTGCTCCTTGCAGAAGGCTATCCTGTGCTGTGGCAGGTAGACCACCCCTTTTAGCCCGCACTTGTAGCACTTTCTCATAACCTGTTAAAGATAGTCTTTGCCACCCGATATGGCATTCACCACCCTTAACTCTTCTCCATCCCTCACAAACTCATCCTCTTCCAGGAGCTCCTCACCTCTCACCACAAAGGCATATTCTCTGGAGAGCCCCATAGCCTTCAGCACATCCACCACCCTTACCCTTTCCCCCTCGAAAGGGAGTTCTTTTACCTGCCCTCTGTAAACAATCCTTAACTTCATAGCTTTATTGCACCCCTTATGCCCTCGTATACCATAAGTGTAGCCCTTGACTTATTTAGGGTGTAGAAGTGAAGACCGGGCACACCCTTCTCTATCAGGTCAAGACATTGCCCTATCGCAAAGTCCACACCTATTTTCAGAGTTTCCTCCGGATTGTCCGCGTAGGGTTCAAGCTTTTCTATGAGGCTTTGAGGTATGTCCGCACCGCACATGCTGGCAAACTTCTGCACCTGTCGGAAGTTGGTGATGGGCATTATGCCCGGGATTATGGGTATGTTTATTCCTGCCTTCTGGCAGAGCTCCACAAACTCGTAGTAGTAGCGGTTATCGAAAAACATCTGGGTTATCGAGAAGTCCGCACCCGCCTCCACTTTCTTCCTGAAATACTTTACCTCCCAGTCCATGTTGGGCGATTCAGGATGACCCTCCGGGTAGGAGGCAACACCCACGGAGAACCAGCTCCCAAATTGCTCTCTTATAAAACTCACCAGCTGGTAGGCGTAGGTGCAGGCTTCTTGAGGTGGACTGAAGTCTCCTGCGGGTCTGTCCCCTCTCAGGGCAAGTATGTTCTCTATTCCCGTTTCCCTGTATTCTTTCAGTATGTTAAACAGCTCTTCTCTGGTGTGGGCTATACAGGTCAGGTGTGCCATGGTAGTGAGCCTGGTCTCCTCATGTATCCTCTTTACCACCCTCTTCGTCCTGTCTCTCGTGCTACCTCCTGCCCCGTAAGTGACGGAGACGAAAGTAGGTGCCAGCTCCTGAAGGCTATATATAGTCTGGAAGAGCTCCTCTTCTCCTTCTGCGGTCTTCGGTGGAAAGAATTCAAAGGATATGCTAAACTGTCCCCGTCTGAGAAGTTCTCCTATTTTCAAGCAAAGCCTCCGCAAAGTTTATAAGCCTTATTTTACAGGGTGCAGGCGATTTTATAAACATGCTCAGAAGATTTATGAGCCTTTCCACTTCCTCGGGGTGCGACCTTGCAAAGTGGTATATAGGTTCAAGACTATCCTCTATCTCAAAGGCGAGCTCCCTCTTTTCTCTTACCTCCTCTAGGCTCTTTCCCTCCTTGAAAGCCCTAAGAGCCTTTATACTCCTGCTTATCAGGTCATCTCTCGTCTTCGCCCACCTGAGGTCTGTGTGCCTTGTAGTTATCTCAAGAAAGGCTCTGAGGGCTGGGGGCATAAATCAGCCAAGCTCTTTAAGGTCCTTCACCAGCTGTTCCACATCAAGGGCTGGCATGGTAAGTGTCCTTATGGTGCCCCTTGAACCCAGCTCTATTGCCATCTTCACTATGGTGTCATTGTCAGGTGCTTCAAGGATATTAACAAAATCGTAGGGTCCCATAACCGCATACTGGGCTATTATTTTCACGCCAAACCGTTCCATAACTTCCTTGTCCACTTCCTTTATCCTCTCCGGCTTTTGTTTGAGGGTTTTCATGCCCTCGTCGGTCAGGGTTGTTAGCATCACATACACTGGCATAGCACCCACCTCCTTTTGGTTTAGTTAAACTTTACCAAGTTGCTTTTTAAAAAGCAAATCTTGCTTATCCATGTAGCCATGTGCCCTATTATATGAAAGTCTTTGGAAGATGTCAAGATGTTGCGGGAGAGTGTTTGAAATTTTTCCGAAATAGTAGAGACAAGGCTTACAACATAAG